>NZ_JAUBWA010000001.1:111113-211368 GCF_036702825.1 Microcoleus sp. A003_D6
CGTTTCTAAACAAGCATCTTGCCCCTTCCACAATAAAATTCACTCTTTGTGGAACGGGCATCTTGCCCGTTCCTAAACAAGTAATTGAGAAAGGTGCAATATCTCAGTTACATCCGTTAAATCCGTTACAAAATCCGTTGCCGAACTTCCCCTACGCTGCGCTTGAACCGGTGCGAACTTTGTCGATCGTCACAGCAATAATTATCACCAAACCTTTGACAACCAACTGCCAGAAAAAAGACACATTCATCAGAGTTAGCCCATTATTGAGCAGGGCAATAATTAAAGCCCCCAGCAAAGTACCCCAAATAGTGCCAATTCCACCTGTGAAACTCGTTCCTCCCAAAATTACAGCAGCGATCGCATCTAATTCGTAGCCTTGCCCCAACATCCCCGTCGCACTGTAGAGGCGCGACGCGCTCATAATGCCGCCTAAACCAGAAAGCAACCCGCTAACACCGTAAACAAACAACAGCACCCGACTCACCTTAATACCTGTCAATCGTGCTGCCCGAATGTTGCCACCCACAGCATAAATATGCCTCCCCAGAACAGTCCGCCGCAAGACAAACCAACTTGCTAAAACTGCCAGAAAAGCGATAATAACTAACCAGGGAATTGGGCCGACATAGCTGTTACCTATCCAAGCAAAATTCAGATTTCTATTGATAACTGTAGTGCCGTTAGCTACTAAATAAGCAACTCCCCGCAAAGCAGTGTAAGAACCGAGGGTTACGATAAACGGAGGCAAACCTAAATAGGCAACTAGCGAACCGTTAATCAATCCCAAACAGATTCCCGCTATTAACGCAGCCGGTACGGCAAACCAACCCAGACCTGGGACTAAAGAAACCAGCACCCCGACAACTGCCGTCACGCCCAAAATTGACCCGACTGAAAGGTCAATGCCGCCCGTCAAAATCACAAAAGTCATGCCGGTAGCAAGGACAATATTGATCGATGCTTGCCGAATGACATTGATCAAATTTCCTAATGAAAGAAAGTTGGGCGTTACCAAGGAAAAAATTATACAGATGGCAAGCAAAATCGGCAGGATACCGGCCACTTGGATAAAATTTCTCCAAGCTTGAGCTTTACTTGCTTTTTGGCGATCGCTTGATTGATTTCTGGTGCTTTTTACTTCTGTTTGACTCATGATTTTTTTACCTCTGTTGCCCCTGTGGCATAAGCCATAATGTTCTCTTGCGTAATTGCTTCCCCAGTCGATCCGCCTACTTCACCGACGAGGCTTCCCGATCGCATCACTAAGACGCGATCGCTCATTCCCACAATTTCCGGCAACTCGCTGGAAATCATCAAAATAGCTACACCCTGTGCTGCCAAATCGCTAATAATTCGATAAATTTCGCTTTTTGCGCCAATATCCACACCCCGCGTCGGTTCATCAAGCAAAAGTACCTTTGGCTTAATGGCTAACCAACGTGCTAGTAATAACTTCTGCTGATTTCCCCCAGACAAATCCATTGCCCTGATGCTGGGACTGGCAAGACGAATGCCTAAGTCTTTAATAGCATCAGTCACAACTCTGGCCAGGTTTTTGGAATTGATTATGCCAGCTTTTGTCTCTCGATCCAAAATATTTAGCGTGATATTTTCCCCCGAACTCATGTCTAGAAATAAACCTAGATTTTTGCGGTCTTCGGGTACATAGGCAATTCCTGCTTCAATTGCATCATCTGGGCTCAAGATGTTTAATGAAGGCCGCTCTTTGATATCTTCGGGTACATAGGCAATTCCTGATTCAATTGCATTGGTGGGTTCAGAAATATTGAGATGACGACCTTCCAGTTTTATTTCACCGCTTGTCTTTCGATCTGCACCAAAAATCAGGCGGGCAAGTTCTGTTCTGCCCGCGCCAACTAAACCCGCTAAACCCACAATCTCGCCCGCATGAAGTTGAAAAGTGGCAGGCTTTACTTTGCGACCGTCGCTTAAGTTTTTTACCTCAAGAACAACTGCACCGCGTGTTGTTTGATGCTTGTGTTCGTACAAATCCTGTAAAGAACGACCCACCATCATTTCTACCAGGCGATCGGCAGAAATTTCGTGCTTTTCCAGAGAGCCAATATATCCGCCATCTCGGATGACGCTCACGCGATCGGCCAGGGCATAAATTTCTGCCATTCTGTGGCTGATATAAATAATAGCAATGCCCTCATTCCGCAAGCGGCGAACCACTTCAAAAAGCTTATCTGTTTCGCGGTCTGAAAGCGTGGCCGTCGGCTCGTCCATCACTAAAATTCGGCTATTGTGTTTGAGCGCCCTAGCTATTTCCACTTGCTGCTGTTCGGCAATGGAAAGTGTGGAAACCAGGTCTCCAGCATCAAAACTTGCGTCGAGGTTTGTTAATACCTCAGCGGCCCTACGCCGCATTCCATCTTGGTCAAGGAGAGTACCTCCTTTGGTAAGCTCGCTACCCATAAAAATGTTTTCAGCAACTGTTAGATTGGGGGCGAGATTCAGCTCTTGATAAATAATGGCTATTCCCAAATCTCTAGCTTGAGCGGGGTCTGTCATCTTAACAGCTTGACCGTCAATTCTGATTTCGCCTGCATCGGCTATGTAGGCTCCCGCCAGAATTTTCATCAGCGTACTTTTGCCCGCACCGTTTTCCCCCATCAGGGCGTGGACTTCGCCCGGGTAAACTGTGATATTTACATCGTGCAAGGCTGTAAAACCGTTAAAGGTTTTTTTAATACCTTGCATTTCGAGGACGGGCTTGGTTTGGATTGAATTTTTAGTGCTATTTACCATCGTAAATACCGTAAGGAAATCTGCTTGACTATTAAACTTAGATCCCCCCTAGCCCCCCTTCTTAAGGGGGGGGAGAAGATTCTTCTCAAAGTCCCCCTTCTTAAGGGGGATTTAGGGGGATCTAGACTCGGGGAAAAACGGGATTCCTCAAGGGTTTTAGTTTTAACTTGACACGAAGAAGGTCACTCACTTGTCCAGCCTTTATGTCGATCGACATTTTCGCGAGTAATCAGCGCAACTGGAATCAAAATGTTTGGATTGGCTGGCTTCTTTCCTTTCAGAATGTTGTTCCCGACTTCAACAGCCTTGGCTGCCATGCGAAATGGATCTTGAGCTGCCGTAGCCACAAATAGACTGTTGTTCTGCTTGAGCGCATCTAAAGCTTCTGGTGCACCATCAACTCCAACAATAAAGAATTCGCTTCTTTGTGCCTGTTTGGCGGCTAATTCTGCACCAATGGCACAGGGGTCATTAATTGCAAAAACAGCATCTATTTTTTGGAAGGAAGTAAGCAAATCGCTCATCACTCTCAGCCCGCCATCGCGGCTGCCTTCTGCGTTCTGATCTTTGGACAGAACTTTGAGATCGGGATATTTGGAGAAGACTTTCTGGCACCCCTGAACTCGCTCGACCACTGAAGCGACGGGAGGCCCGTTGATAATCACCACGGTGCCTTTTCCTTGCAAGCGATCGGCTATATATTGACAGCTTACTTCGCCAGCTTGCACGTTATTTGAAGTAACTGTGGCATCAACGCCTCCATCGGCAGCGGTATCAACTGCAATTATCGGAATTCCGGCTTGCTTGGCTTTTTCGACAGCGGGGGCAATGCCTTTTGTGTCCGCAGCATTGAGTACAATCATGCTGACCTTAGAGGCAATAAAGTTTTCAATTTGATTGAATTGCTGATTTAAATCGTCGCCGCTGGAAACGAGAGTTGTCCTCACGTTTGCACCGCCGATTTTCTTGGCTTCGGCCTCGGCGCCCTTGCCAACTTGTACGAAGAATGGATTGCCGAGGTCGCGGACTGCTACCGCAACTGATGAAAGTTGGGAGTTGCTTTGTTGCGTGCTGTTTTGAGCGTTCTGGGAAGCTGCCGTGCAACTTGCCAGAGTGCTGCTGAGTAGACTGAAAAGACTGAGTGCGATCGTTACTCGTTTCACCTCAAACTCCAATGAATGGTCGTTTGGAGAGAGTCGCTTGCAAATATGACGTTGCCAACCTAACATTAGCTTTTGTCAGGTTTCAGCTCGAATACCTAATGTTTTAGGTAACAGGATTTTCCCCGTACAGGATTGTACGATACCTTGTTTCTTTTGCGCTCGTAAAATTTTCTCGATCGGCTCGCTAGACTGCTTGTGCGAACAGAAGAAATACGAATATAAATCTCTGTCCTAGCTGCCAATAAAATCAACGATGCTTGAATGTATTAAATGCTTGAAGAGCATTCTTTTTTTCAATCTTCAAGAAAACTTTTAAGAGACAATTTTTGACAAAATATTTCACAACTTGCTTTTAAAACCCGAGCGAGTCATATTTAATTTAGCTCTCTATCTTGGTTTATCCTAACAGTTAAACAGAGGCTTAATATCTATCTTTGGATAGACAATACTTCTACCAAAAACTAAATATCCGATCCTCTATATCGGCACTGATAATAATAACCCGCATTCTGGTCTGATTCCGCTAACTCAATAATTCTTAAAGTTTGCTCGGTGTAGGAGATTGTAAAAATTCATTAAGTTTAGAGTCCATCAGGGTCGATTATAGTAAACTGTAATTGCCCTTTTTTCGCAAAGTCATATTACAGCAATAATTGTCTGCGCCCTCAAGGCGTAAATCTGAGATGCGATCGACGACAAATTACCTATTCTGCTTCTTAGAAATATTTTCCAGCGAAGGCGGGATTCAATCCTACGTTCGAGACATCCTGAAAGCTTACGTGTCATTAACCGCAGCGGCAAACTCTCCGCCGCAAGCTCAAGTTTTGCTGTTGCGAGATTCTCCAGACTGCAAGAATCCTTACCAGTCAAAAAATATTAAATTTTATTACCTCAAAACCGATCGTCCTTGGTTGGGTCGTCTTAAGTTTGCTACAATATTGCTAAGTTGCTTGGTGCAAAAACGACCGCAGCGAGTTTTTTGCGGTCACATCAACCTCGCACCGCTGATTCAAACTTTGTGCAGGCCGCTGGGAATTCCCTATACAATTTTAACTTACGGCAAGGAAGTGTGGGAACCGCTGGCTCCGAAATATCAAACAGCAATGAGACAAGCGGACAGCATTTGGACAATTAGCAGGTACACGCGCGATTCCCTACGGGATAGCTTCGCCGCGCGTACTTGCCAAATTAACAACTTAAATCCAGAAAAATTCCCCATAGTGCCTTGTACGGTAGATGGGAATATATTTACAATCGGCCCAAAATCGCAACATTTATTAAAACAATATAATCTCATTAATGCTAAAATATTGATAACAGTGGCAAGATTGCGATCGACCGATATTTACAAAGGCGTCGATGTCACAATTCAAGCTTTGCCGCAAATCGCAAAAACGTTTCCCAATGTGAAATACTTAGTTATTGGCAGAGGAGACGATCGATCGAGGTTAGCCCAACTCGCGGCAGATTTGGGAGTTGCTGAAAGAGTAATATTTGCCGGTTTTGTAGCGACTGAAAATTTAGCAGCACATTATCGGCTTGCGGATGCTTGCGTGATGCCTTCCCAGGAAGGATTTGGCATAGTTTATTTAGAAGCGCTGGCTTGCGGAGTACCAGTGCTCGCAGGAGATGCGGACGGATCGGCAGATCCGCTGCAAGATGGTAAACTGGGATGGCGAGTTCCTCACCGAGATTCGGCAGCAGTAGCGGTTGCTTGTATCGAAATGCTGAAGGGAAAGGATAAAAGGTGCGATCGCGACTTCTTGAGGGAACAAACCCTCGCCAGATTTAGTTTTGAATCCCTTTGTCAATCCTTAGAAGAAATTTTTCAAGCCTCTGACACGCCCAAAAACGGTTAAAAGCCCTCGACGCCAGAAGTGGATGTCCTAAAATTTTAGACTAAGGTTCCTGCTCCCCGATTAATCTGTGGAGTAAATCTAAAATCTAAAATCTAAAATCTAAAATTGACTGACTCAGATTAACTTATAACGTAGAGAGCGGTTTCTGCGTGTACAATGGGAAGGTTAACTCGAACAACTGCGTGAATTTCTGAGTAGGATACAGCTATGCCTGCCTGCAAAGACAACCAAGGAGAACACCGTGAACCAACGCACCCCCAAAATCTCTTTAAAGCTACCCGCTGTTAGCAATTGGCTGGTACTGCTACTCATCGCGTGCGTGTTGGTGTCAATTGGTTTGGGTTGGGTGGTAAAATCAATTTTAATTCTAGTAGGTTTTTTGCTGCTGACACCTGTGGTCGCATTTTTCGGACTTCAGTGGTGGCTGAAACGCAATTTAGTTGAGGACAAGTGTCCAGTTTGTCAATACGAATTTACAGCTTTAAATCAAACTCAGTGTCAGTGTGCCAACTGCGGCGAACCTCTGAAAATAGAACAAGGTCATTTTTACCGCTTGACTCCGCCCGGTACGATCGATGTTACCGCAGTTGAAGTATCATCGGTTCAACAGTTGGAAGATTAATCGATTTTGGATTTTGGATTTTGGATTTTGGATTGAAGAATTGTTGACGGTTGACGGTTGACTGTTAACTGTTGTCAATTCCCAATTTCCAATTCCCCAAATTACTTTTCTAGACGCACTGCGTACCACTGCAAAAACTGTCCAGGGCCGACATCTAATTCGCAATAAGTATCAATTAAATACTTAGCTTGAGCTTCCACAGAAGAGAATTTTTGCACATCCCGCGGCAAATCTTCTTGTCCAGAAGCTAAGACTGCTTTCAGCTTTTCTAATAGTTCTGCCGCCGTTACGAACTGCTCCGGCTGGTTTGTTTCTAACACTACAAAGGTATCTTCGTCATACAGTGACATAGTTTCAGATGTTGAGATTAAGTATTTGTAAAGTTTCGTGCAGTTAGCCGATCGAACTATAAAGTCTTATTTAGAGCTGCAAGGCCCCTGAGCGATCGTGTTACAATTAAACACCATCAGAATTCCTATCGGATTACCGTTATTAACTTAGTTGTTAACCAAGCCGATCCAGCACTTCTGAGGAAATTTGTCAACTCAAGAAATATTCGACCGATCCCGATCTAATTATAACGGACACTATACATTCCCATGATTACATCTTCCACTTCAACCCCTGTTGCGCGCAAGCCCTCTAAATCAGAAGGTCTCAAAGAACGGAGCAACTATTTGCGAGAACCCGTTGCGACTGAACTCTTACAAGAAACTACCCACCTCACCGAAGAGGGAATTCAGATTCTCAAATTTCACGGGTCGTACCAGCAAGACAACCGCGACAATCGAGTTAAAGGACAAGAAAAAGACTATCAGTTCATGCTCCGCACCCGCAATCCCGGCGGGTTCGTTCCGCCGCAGCTATACTTGGCCTTAGACAAGCTATCCGAAGAATACGGCAACCACACGCTGCGCGTCACGACGCGCCAAGGCTTCCAAATTCACGGCGTGTTGAAAAAAAATCTTAAAACAGTGTTTTCCTCAATTATTAAAAATATGGGGTCAACCTTGGGAGCTTGCGGCGACTTGAACCGCAACGTCATGGCACCGCCAGCACCGTACAAAAATCGCCCAGAATACCAGTATGCGCTCAAATACGCCAACAATGTCGCCGATTTGCTGACACCGCAAACCGGTGCTTATTACGAAATTTGGCTCGACGGCGAAAAGGCAGTTTCGGCTGAGGAAGACCCTGCTGTCAAGGCCGCCAGACAGCGAAACGGCAACGGCACAATCTTTAGCGACGACAAGGAAGAACCGATTTACGGCAGCCATTATATGCCGCGGAAGTTCAAATGTTCCGTGACAGTGCCGGGAGACAATTCGGTTGATTTGTACTCTCAAGATTTGAGCTTGGTAGTATTTACCAATGAAGCTGGGGAGTTGCAAGGTTTTGACGTGTTTGCCGGCGGCGGTTTGGGCCGCACTCACAATAAAGAAGAGACTTTTGCGCGGGTGGCTGATGAGATTTGCTATGTGGACAAGGATGATGTTTACGATTTGGTCAAGGCAATTGTAGCAACTCAAAGAGATTTTGGCGATCGCACAGACAGGCGGCACGCCCGCTTAAAGTACCTGATTAACGACAAAGGCGTACAGTGGTTTAAAGACAAAGTGGCCGAGTATTTTGGCAAGCCGCTAGCAGCGTTTAAACCCTTGCCAGAATGGAAGTATTTCGATTTCTTGGGGTGGCACGAACAAGGAGACGGCAAACTGTTCGTCGGCATTTCTGTAGACAACGGCCGGATTAAAGATGAAGGTTCGTTCCAGCTAAAAACAGCTTTGCGGGAAATCGTGCAGAAATACAACTTGCCGATGCTGGTGACACCGCACCAAAACGTGTTGATTTACGAAATTTCGCCAGAAATCAAACAGGACATTCAGGGTATTCTCTCGCGCTGCGGCATTCAGGGTGAAACTGCGATCGATCCCTTAGTGCGGTATGCTATGGCTTGTCCGGCAATGCCGACTTGCGGGCTGGCGATTACCGAGTCAGAGCGCGTGATTCCCAGCATCTTAGAGCGAATTCGGGCGCTTTTGACCAAAGTTGGCTTAAAAGACGAACATTTTGTGGTGCGGATGACGGGTTGCCCCAATGGATGCGCCCGCCCTTATATGGCAGAATTGGGGTTTGTCGGGAGTTCGCCGGAATCTTACCAGATTTGGCTGGGGGGTTCTCCCAATCAAACGAGGCTGGCAAAACCAATTGAAGAAAAGCTGCACGTCAATGATTTTGAAGCTTTTCTGGAGCCGGTTTTTGTTTATTTTAAGCAAAAACGGCAACAGAGTGAGAGTTTTGGCAATTTTTGCGATCGCGTCGGGTTAGAATCTATCCGTCAATTTGTAACCAACTACCAATCTACTTCCTCGATGACAACTGAGATTAATGAATTAGAAGTTACGTCTAGTAACGATGACGGAAACGAGACAGTCGCTGCTGGTGGCAAAGTCCGCCGCCGAATTAGCGTCCGCGATGAAATTTACAATGAGCTCAAAGAAGAAGCAGCCCGTCAGGGCAAGCCAATCACGCAGCTAGCTACAGAGGCGATTTCCACTTATTTGAAGAAGATTAAGGAGGAAGCATAAGCCGAGTTTCAATTTTTAATTTTTGCTCGCATCTAATAGACTTCACGCAAAAATAACATAAGGGCAGAGCATTTGCAGAAAAAAACTGGATTTTTAACATAAATCTGGTTGTAAATGCTTTGCCTTTCAACTTACAAACAAAAAACCTATCTCTTCTCTTCCTCTCTTCCTCAGCGTTCTCTGCGTTCTCTGCGGTTAAATAAAAAAAAATCTAATATAAAACGAGCAATCTAAAATTCAATGCCTCAATTACAAAGATTAGCAGTAAATCCGGCTCAAATTTACGATCGCAAAATCGACCTAACCCCCGAACAACAGCATTATTTACATCGAGTGTTGCGGTTGAATAATAGCGATCGATTTATTGCGATGGACGGCCGAGGACATTGGTGGTTAGCAGTTCTAGAAACCCAGGAAACCGGGTTAATTGCGTCGATAACCGAAGAAATTGCGGTTAACAGGGAGCTTGGTGTCGAGGTGACTTTGATGGCGGCCTTGCCCAAGGGAAACGGGTTTGACGAGGTTGTGAGACAGGCGGCGGAGTTGGGTGTGGCAAGTATTGTGCCGGTGACGAGCGATCGCACTTTGCTGAAACCGAGCCCTCAAAAGGTCGATCGGTGGAGAAGGATTGCTGCGGAGGCGGCGGAACAGTCGGAACGCCAATTTGTGCCGACTATTTTAGAGCCTGTTTCGTTTGATGTTGCTATCAAAGATTGCGGTCAAAAATATCGATTTATTTGTGTTGCTCGCGGGGATAATCGGCATTTGTGGGATTGTTTGGTCAGTTTAGAACCTCTTCAGTCCCCCTTAATAAGGGGCGAGGAAGATGGGGAAGAATTAGCGATTGTGATTGCTGTTGGGCCGGAGGGTGGATGGACGGAGGGTGAGGTGAAAAGGGCGATCGAATTGGGTTTTGAAGCTGTTTCTTTAGGTAGTAGAATTTTAAGAGCAGTGACAGCACCGATTGTGGCTTTGTCGTTGGTGGCCGCGGCATGGGAGAAGTGCTAAGCTGTGTTGCATCTAGATTGCCTATGGTATTAGAGAGGGAGAGGGGGAGAAGGGGAGAGGGGGAGAGGATTTGACGATTTTCGATCGGGACTCGAAATATACAATTTAAATGCACAACAGCTTATCGAACAATTTTATGATGAGTAATTAACCCGAATCGATCTAAAATAATCAATGACTAATGACTAATAGACATCTCCATAAATTCAATCTAAACCTTGGAGTAGCAAGGGTTTAACTTTATTTTTCAGAGATGGCTGAGGACTAATGACTGATGACTAATGACTGATGACTGATGACTGATGACTGATGACTGATGACTGATGACTAAAATTGCTTCATCGCTCTTTCTATATCCCGCTTATCTTCGCGTTTTTTCAAATCTTCGCGCTTGTCATACAGTTTTTTGCCTTTCCCCAAACCGATATCAAGTTTAACCCAGCCGCCTTTCAAATACATTTTTAATGGCACCAAAGTCAAACCTTTTTCTTCAACTTTGCCGATTAATTTGCGAATTTCCTGCTTGTGCATCAGCAATTTACGGGTGCGGCGGGGCTCGTGATTAAAATAGTTACTAGCACTTCTCCAGGGCGAAATATGAACGTTGATCAGCCAAAGTTCGCCGTTCCGAACTAAGCCATATCCGTCCCGCAAATTGGCTTTTCCTTCCCGAATTGATTTGACTTCAGTTCCCTTCAACTCGATTCCCACTTGGTATGTCTCTATAATTTCATAGAGATGGCGCGCTTGTCGGTTATCGCTAACAATTTTGTATCCTGGGCTTTTTTCGCTCATTTTTACCTCCGCTAAAATCATTATAAGGCTAGCTTCTCTGTAAAGAAAATAGAAGCTTGACAAAACTTAAATTACAGGTCTAGGCATTACCAATTTTGCTGAGCTAAGATGTCACCAACGTGAATGTCAAGCGGTATCATGCAGCGCACCAATATTCCTGATTCTGGAATTACTGATTCTGTTACTCCCCATCCTGCGGTAAATTTGGTTTGGCTGGCTCCTTTTTTTCTGACGCTTGCTTGGTTTTGGGCCAATATCTCGGCAGTTAAGTGGCTGTTATCCTCGTTTGTTGAGATACCGACACTGTACAAGATAGTAATTGGTTTTCTGATTGTAGCATTAGTAGTGCGATCGACTCTTAACTCCGTTAGCGCAGCCCTCGAAGAGGATCGCCCGCCCGCATTTTCGCCAAATTTCGTTTTGAGGCGATCTCCGCTGCTGTTGATGTTGGGCGCGGGTATTTGCTCGATCGCCGTTCAGTGGATAATTGATATCAAACAAGTTACCGTACTGCTATTTATCCTCGGAACTTACGGGCTGTGGGGCTTGTTTGCAAATCCGAATTTTTGGCAAAAAAACTTGCCAGTTGCTGGCTTGCTGGCTTGTATTTTACCCTTCAACACTCAGCTTAATAGCGGATTGGGTTTGCCGGCGCGAGTGCTGACTGCTCAGGTAGTAGAACAATTGCTCTGTGCTTTCCAAATCCGGGCTATTTCTTCTTACGATATCATCGTTTTGGAAAACGGCATCGCTCACGTTGACGTGCCTTGCAGCGGCATTAAAACTCTCTTAGTGGGAACGCTATTTTTGCTAGCTGCTACCTGGCTGGAAGGGCGTCAATTAGGTTTAAAATGGCTAGCTGTATGCGCTGCTAATTTCTTAATGTTGGTGTCTGCTAATGCTGCGCGGGTTGCAGCGTTAATCGTAATTTCAGAAGTTTTTAAGCAGCAAACAGTCGCACAAATTATTCACGTTCCCCTGGGAATTGTGGGTTTAGTCAGTGCTTGTTTGGCGGCGTGGTTGATGTTGCAACGAGTACCGAAATTTAAGTCAGAAAAAGCCAGCAATATTTCCGCAAAACCCAGCTCAGAAATTCTCAAAAATCAGCCTCTGGCAAAACCCGGACTAATTGCAGCAGTAACAATTTTGGCAGTAATTTCTCAACTGTCTCATGTAGAAACGGAAAAAATGGCGATCGCCCCCCTGAAATTTCCCGAACAAATCCTATCCGAATCAATTCCCCTAAATGCCAGCGAACAACGATTCTTTGGCAATTACCCAGCCACGAAAACCGAAAAAAAGAGATTTGTTTCAGGCAACTTGCGCGGTTCCATGCTCACAGTGGCCAGCACATCTTGGCAGACTTATCACGCACCGGAGCTGTGTTTTGTAGCCAGCGGCATTCCCGTCAATCGCATAGAAAGAAAACAGCTAACTCCTGCTGTAACAGCGCGCTGGCTGTCTCTCAAAGACAATCAACTATCTGCTGCATACTGGCTGCAATCTCCGCAGCAAACTACCGATAACTTTTTATCGCGCATCCGCAGCGATATCACCCAAAAAAATCATAATTGGGTGCTAGTTTCCATTCTCTTTGACAGTTCCGTAAATCCTGAAAACAATGAGGTGCAAGACTTTGCTTCCAATGTACACGATGCCGTCCAACAAAGCTTAAAAGGAGCAAAATATGAAAATTAAGCAGGGGTTTAATGCTATTTTTTACGCCATTTTTTGGCTGTGGAACTTGACGTTTTTATCGATTGTTTATTTAGGGATTTTGCCTGTCTTAGCAGGGCCATTAATTATGGCAACAATTGACGGCTTTATTCCGCTTGAATTTTCGTTAACCTTAACAGCTTTAATCGCAGTTCCAACAGCTTGTACGCTAATAGGAGCAATGCGTTTTAAAAAGCAGCCGCTACAGCTAATGCGCTTGTTTTACGGCGTAGAAGCGCCATTGTTTTTGCTGTGCTTGCTCCGGCTGTTCGTGCTGCGAGAACTGACTCCAGCTAGCTCCCAAATTATCGGTACAATAGTCTTGTGCATTGCAGCATTTTTAGTAGAAATACTGTACGGATATTTAGGAAAAATAGAAAACAATCAAAATATTTTAGACTCTCAAGCTGCCAACAATACAAAGCCGCGTTGGACGCAATTAATAGGAGAAAAAACGAAAGCGTGGTTGCAGTTAGGATGCCACAGTTTAATGTTGCTGGTTGGAGTTTGGGCGGCAACAATGCTGATGTTTTATGCTCTACCCCTGGCAATTATTACAGTTACTGTATTCTTTGGTTTTACATGGGTTGCACCAATTTTAGATATGTTAAAATACGGTTTTTTTAGTGGAACTATGTGGCTGCTTTTGTCATTAGTTCTGTTTTGTGCAAGCTGTAGTCTATTTGTGGCAATGCCTTCGCTTTACGGCTTTCTCTACATCCAATCAGGACGCAAAATATTGCAAAGTTTCAGTTCCCAATACGGGAAAAATCAGGCAATAATGGGAAGCTTGGGAGTAATAGCAGCTTGGCTGGCGATTTTCTCCGCTTTGCAGCAGCAGCCGCAAGTTCAAGCACTGAAAATGTTGGCGACTCCCGCAGCAAATGACACTGTTCGCCAAACTTTGTTAGCCAAATCTGATATTATGCGATCGGGCTTAGTTAACGCTTATTTATCTCCTTACCGCTACCTCAGCACTGTGGGAGAAAACAACCACATTTATGAGATGTACAAAAATACTTTGAGTTTGCCAGATTCAGCGGCTCGGAGCATACAGAATAGCTACAATTATTTAATGTCGCCGTTTTTGTATCAAGGTTCTAGTTCCGATGTTAAAAAAGCCGAAAAACTCTACGGCGAATTCTTCGATACCGAAATTCAAAAAGGTGACGCAGCAGCAGTAAAGCACGCGGTGCAGTCAACATCTAACCGGGAAGAAGCTAAAGCTGGTTTGCTAAATGTCAATCAGGAAAAAGTATGGCTGGAATCGCAAGAAGTTACAGTCACAGAAAACGGCGACTGGGCTGACGTTCAACTCTACGAAGTTTACCAAAATCAAACACCGAATTTGCAAGAAGTATTCTACTACTTTTCCCTGCCGGAAAGCGCCGCAGTTACAGGAATTTGGCTGGGCGATAGTGGCGATTTGAACAAGCGTTTTGTCTTTACTGTATCGCCTCGCGGTGCCGCGCAGCAAGTTTACAACCAGCAGGTGGTAGAAAGGGTAGATCCGGCTTTGCTAGAACAAATTGGCCCGAAACAATACCGCTTGCGGGCTTTTCCAATTCCGGTTAAACGAGAATTCACGCAAACTGACGGGCCCAAAGAAATGCACCTGTGGCTTGCTTACAAAGTTATGCGCCAGCCGCAGGGTTGGGCGATGCCTGTTTTGGCCGAAAAACGCAACATTTTTTGGAATCAAAATACTCGCCGAGTTATAGCGGGCAAAGAGATTAAATACAGCGGTAAAGAGGCCAAAGATACTTGGCTGCCGGCATTTGTAACCGCAGTTTCGCAGCAGCAACCAATACCCCGAATCGCGAATTTACTGGGAGGAAATACGATTTCAGCTAAGCCGCTGGTTGATGCAAATTATTCGCTGCCGCAGGGAAAAAACTTTGCATTGATTCTCGATACTTCCCGCAGTATGGCGGCGGAAACTAAGGCGGTAAAGGAAACTTTTGAATGGTTGAAGGCCAATACTTTAGCAGAAAATGCGGTTGATTTTTATGTGGCTAGTGCTGCGGGAATGCGGCCTAAGTTGGTGGAAGATTTACGCAGTTTTGATGCTGCAAAGTTAACGCTGTACGGTACTATCCAACTTAAGGATATACTGCAACAGTTTGCACAGTTGCGCGGTGATAAGACTTACGATACTGTATTTTTGGTGAGCGATCGCCATACTTACGAATTATCCGACGATCGCAAAAACGCAATTTCCATGTCCTCACCGCTGTGGATAGTGCATTTGGGAGGTTTGCCCCCGGGCTACGACGACGCAACTTTAAAGGTGATTCAAGATAGCGGCGGCGGAGTTGCTACTGAGATGAAAGAGGCGATGCAGCGAGTGGCGACGACAGCAGCATCGGGGAAATCTGTAGTTAATGTTGTTGACGGCTATGTTTGGAGTTATGCCAAAACTCCGAAGGCGGCAGCGGTTCCGAGAATAACAAACGATCGAAATGAAGGTTTTAAACCTATAGCTGCGCGGCAGTTGATAACCGCACTTAGCAAGCAGAAAAGTTCCAATCAATTGATTCAATTGGATGCTATGCACTCGCTGGCTAAAACCTTTAAAGTGGTAACGCCGTATTCTTCGATGATTGTGTTGGTTAATGACGCGCAAAGGGAACAGCTAAAAGCAGCGGAAGCTAAGAGCGATCGATTCGATCGCGAGGTAGAATCGGGTAAGGAGGAGTTAACTAAACCGAACAATCCTCTGAATGTTTCAGGGGTTCCCGAACCGGAAGAATGGCTGCTTTTGGGGGTTGGCGCGATCGGGCTTTTGGCGATTTTCCTCCGCCAGCGACGCGCGAAAATGGTAGGTTGAAAGTTAAAAGTGCGATCGCGCAAAGACTCAGAAACCGGGTTTCTTAACCAAATCTCGGTGAGGATGCCCAAATTCTCGCAGAAACCCGGTTTCTTGCCATCGCGCCAAGACTGAGGAAACGAGTAAATCATGACTAGACCTCTTGCAAAAATCCTTTTAATCAAATTCTGGAACGGGCTCTCCGGCCCATTCCACAAGAAAAAAAATTTTGTGGGATGGGCCGGAGAGCCCGTCCTAGTTATTTTTGCAAGAGGTCTACTAATCAAGATCGACAAAAACGATCTCGCCCTCAATCTTTACCGGATAAGATTCTAGGGAATCGCTGGGTGCATTCAAACATTTACCAGTATCTAACTCGAACTGAAATTTGTGAAACGGACAGGTAATGATTCCATTACTTACTTTTCCCATATCGATCGGATATTCTAAATGAGTGCAAGCATTGCGGTAACAAGTGACATTCGCACCTTGGCGATTCAAAATCAGCGAAGTTTCCTCAACTTTTACCTTCAATACACCCCATTCGGGAACTTGATTTAGCCTTGTTGTCTCTACCCACATAAAATATTTTTTCTCCGCAATTAATTTTATCGAGACTTACGCAAAACCTTTATATTTAGCACTTTACGGCTATTCAAACTACTTTTTGCGTAAGTCCAGATTATTTTATTAAGAAACTACCGCAACTAATTCGCGATCGCCCGTCGGATGCGATCGCGAAAACCTCTCAAAGTAGGGCTTCTCCCCAGAGTAACGCTTTGAGCGACAAACTCAGCTATCAGTTCAACAACCGGCAATCCTGGGAAGATGCGGCTGCTGGGAAAATTAACATATTTCCCATCTTCCAGCAGGTTAATTCGCAGTTGGTTATTTTCATACCGCCACAATTCAGGAACTTGCAAAGCTTCATAAGCATCCAGTTGCGTTTTAGAGGTGACATCAATTTCAATTGCCAAATCGGGAGGCGGATCTACTGTCAAATCTACCCGCCGTTTTCCTCGCATCGCCTGATGGTTTTGGATGTAAAAACATTGGTCAGGTTCCACACCACTTTTTTTAGTTTCTCGCTTGAATGTGGTCGAACCAAAGCACTCGCAATCTATTTCTAATTCTTCTAGCAATATCTTCACCATATCGCCGATTAGTTCTTTATTTACCTCATGTTCTGGTAAAGGCATCCGAATCTCCAACGATCCTTGATTGTAGGCTAAGCGGGCGGCACGGTGTTCGCCCAGTTCTGATAAAATCGCTTCAAATTCTGGCCAACTAACATCGTGTAGCAGCAATCGCTGTCCTAGGGGAATATCGAGCTGTCTGAGTTGAAGTGTCACCATAGTATGATTTTAGAAAGCTCTTTAAATAAAACTTAGCTGTTCGCAAAGTGCGATCGGCCTGCATTTCCATATACCCTATCCTACGGATGAATCTGACTCAAAATCACCCGCAACCTGTCGTAATCATCCTTCAACAAAACACTCAAACTCCTCCCCGCTTCCACCAACCAAGATCGATCGCGCATCCGCAACTGATAAATCTCCCGAATCGCCGCCGCCGTCAGCGCATCCACCGGCGCATTAGTCACTCCCAGCAGCGTCCTCAAAAAATCCAATTGCACGGTAAAATCAAGCACCTCATCCGGTTCGCAGCGATAAACCGCCTGGTGAATTTGCGGCGGGCGCGGCGGCAAATACTGATAAATTTTACCCCTCGATGGGCCGTGGCCGTTCAACCTTTCCGGCGCAACCTCAAACCCCACAATCGCCACTCGAAACTCGGTTTTTAGCATCGCAAAAATCTGCGGTTGTTCTTCCCGCAACTCTTCCAGCGACAAACCCAAAGCGCGAGCTCTGTGCACCGAGTCGATCGGGCTAGTCGTAGCGTAATAAACCACGCCGTAAATTTGATTTTTCGACTCTTCATCCTGGGCCTTCACCCAACTCCCAAAAGGCGGCATCACGGGAAAGCTTAAGTCTTCCGGTTCCAAACATTGAGCCAAAAACTCCGAAGTTGCCGTCTCGATTACCTCAGCAATGCGATCGGGATGGCGCTCTTTTGTAGCAAATTGGGGTAAAGGTAAACGCATATTTTTAGTTATTAGTCATCAGTCATCAGTCATCAGTCATTAGTCATTGGTCATTAGTTATTAGTTATTAGTTATTAGTCATTGGTTTTCAATGTTATTCAGTCTTTAGTCTGGCCTTCGGTACTTTTGGCATTACGAATTACCAATTACGAATTCCCTTTTGATTTACGCACCCGGGTCAGAAACCAGGTTTCTTGGTAGATACTTCGCTAATCAACCAATATTTATCGCAGAAACCGGGTTTCTTTGGCGTAAGTCCCGTCAATGACTAATGACTAATGACCAATGACTAATAACCAATGACTAATGACCAATGACTAATTACTATTTCACGCGACCAGCCGTAGCATCGACAAGTTCCAACTGCGACAGCCGGAACGTAATCAGCTTGTCCCAATTGCCGCCTTCAAACAGTACCGCGACTTTCCCATCGGTAACTCGCTGGACTTGTCCTTGAAAGGCGTAGTAAATCTCACCCTTATCTTTAACTCGAACTGCCGAACCAGGAAAAATCATAATTTTTTGAATGTTATGTTTGCTGTTTATAGTTTACCGTTTCTTGGCGATCCAGAATGGATGCTAAAACAGGCAAGATGCCTGTTCCACAAACACTCACAGGCAAGATGCCTGTTCCACCAACACTCACAGGCAAGATGCCTGTTCCACAAACACTCACAGGTTTCTTGTGGGGAGTAGGGGTTGGGCGTCCCACCCGCCCATGAAAAGCTGATTAACAATCCAAGATGTGACTTAGGCTAAGGCTGCTACGGAAACTTTACCGGCAATGCGACCCGCGATCGCCCGCAACTCCCTAGCTGAAGCAGAACCCGGTTGCCCCACCACGATCGGCACACCCGAATCGCCACCTTCCCGCAACGGAATTTCCAGCGGAATGCGGCCTAACAGCGGCACTCCCAACTCAGCAGCCGTCTTTTCCCCGCCGCCGGAACCGAAAATATCATATTGCTTGTCGGGCATATCCGGCGGCACAAAATAGCTCATGTTTTCCACAATTCCCAACACCGAAACTCCCAACTGCTGGAACATCTTCAACCCCTTGCGGGAGTCCAGCAAAGCCACAGTCTGCGGCGTCGTCACAATCACTACACCGGCCATCGGTACCGCCTGCGCCATTGTCAACTGCGCGTCTCCAGTACCCGGAGGCATATCCACAATCAGATAATCTAAATCGCCCCAATTTACCTGATAGAGGAACTGCCGAATGATCCCGTTCAACATCGGGCCGCGCCAAATCACGGGCTGGTCTTTGTCAATTAAAAACGCCATCGACACTAATTTGACGCCGTAGTTGAAGGCGGGTTCGAGGCTTTCCCCGCTTTTCCCGTCCCTAACCATCACTTTCGCGTCACCCAAACCCAACATATTCGGGTCGTTGGGCCCATAGATATCCGCATCCAGCAAACCCACCTTAGCGCCGGTTTGCGCCAGCGCTACAGCCACATTTACCGCCACCGTGCTTTTGCCGACGCCGCCTTTGCCGCTGGAAATTGCGATGATATTTTTAACTCCTTCAATGCCTTGTCGATCGACCACTCCCTTCTGCTGCGGGGTCTCGGCTGTCACCTCCACAGCCACTTTTTCGACTCCTGGCAACTGTTTGACCGCTTTTTGGCAATCTTCGACAATAAATTCTCGCAGCGGGCAAGCAGGCGTTGTCAGCACTAAAGTAAAACTGACGACACCGCCGTCAATTTTGATGTTACGAATCATGTTCAATTCCACCAAACTTTTTTGCAGTTCGGGGTCTTGCACGGGTCGCAGGATTTCTAAGACTGAACTAACATCGAGTGTTTTGGGCATTGTGTTCTCCACCATAGCTCTGCAATTGGGTTAGCGAATTTTCGATCGCAGGTTTAAGTATATTTTTATTGCTATTTTTTAATGTAACTTCATAGCGATCGTTTGTAGACCTGCGGTGGCATAATTACAGTGCCGACTGGATTTGGGAATCATCACCCATCTAAGACTCAAATCTGACAACAGAAAATTTTATGACAGTTTCTACAACACTTAAAACCGCAACTTCCCCGCTTTTGCCGCCCGCTGACTCTAGAGCTAGAGTCAGCCAATTTATGAAAAGCCTACAAGACGAAATTTGTCAATCCCTCGAACAGCTCGATGGCGGCGGCAAATTTAAAGAGGACTCTTGGGAACGCTCCGAAGGCGGGGGCGGACGTTCTCGCGTTATGCGCGAAGGCAATGTGTTTGAACAAGGGGGAGTCAATTTTTCCCAGGTGTGGGGCGAAAGTTTGCCTGCTTTGATTCTGGCAAAGCACCCAGAAGCTGCCGGTCACGATTTCTATGCCACTGGCACTTCGATGGTGCTGCACCCCCGCAATCCCTACTTGCCTACGGTTCACCTGAATTACCGCTATTTTGAGGCAGGGCCGATTTGGTGGTTTGGGGGCGGTGTCGATTTGACTCCTTATTATCCGTTGGCTGAGGATGCGGCTCATTTTCACAAAACTCTGAAAGCAGCTTGCGATCGCCACCATCCCGGATATTATCCGACATTTAAACTCTGGTGCGACGAATATTTCTACCTCCCGCACCGCCAAGAAACTCGCGGCGTGGGCGGCCTGTTTTTTGACTACCAAAACGCTCAAGCCCCGCTTTACCGCGACCACAATGTCAAAGGCAAGGCCGCTGAGTGCAGCAACAGCATCGGGGTGCCGGAACCTAGGAGTTGGGAGTCGCTGTTCGCCTTCGTACAGGACTGCGGTAGGGCATTTTTGCCGGCTTACACCCCAATTGTTGAAAAGCACCGATCGAAAGAATACGGCGATCGCGAGCGCGATTTCCAACTTTACCGCCGCGGCCGTTACGTTGAATTTAACTTAGTGTACGATCGGGGCACGACCTTTGGCTTGCAGACCAACGGACGCACCGAATCGATTCTAATGTCCCTGCCACCTCTGGTACGCTGGGAATATTGCTTCGAGCCAGAACCCAACTCTCCAGAAGCTGAACTCTACTCAAAGTTCTTAAAACCGCAAGATTGGGCGAATTGGATGCCTCAGCAGTCACCGACCTGAGTTAAACTACTCAGAAAGCAACCACCGCGATAAATAGTAATAAATTTGAGGGAAGGGTCAGTGATTCATATTGATCAAAAAACCCACACGCTTCAAGACGGTACAACAGTTATCGTCTTAGCACCGACAGGACGGTTGGACATCACGACAGCTTGGCAATTCCGCCTCAAGTTGCAAGAGTGTATTTCCAAACTCAGCCGCCATGTCGTAGTGAATCTTGGTCAGGTTAACTTTATCGATAGTTCTGGCCTGACCTCACTTGTAGCAGGTATGCGGGATGCGGATAAAGTTAAGGGAAGTTTTCGCATTTGCAATGTTCATCCAGAAGCCAAACTGGTGTTTGAAGTCACCATGATGGATTCTGTGTTTGAAATATTTGAAACGGAAGAAGAAGCTCTAGAGGGGGTGCCGCGCGCAAGTTAAGAAAACCGGGCGATTGAAATCGCGTCTACACAAACAAAACCTGCCTCCGCAGGTTGAAGAAGACCGGGCGATTGAAATCGCGTCTACACAAACAAAACCTGCCTCCGCAGGTTAAAGACCGGGCGGTGAAAATTACATCATCTTCTTCTTTAGTCCGCGGAGGCGGACTTTGTTTTTGTAGGCGCGGTTTCAACCGCCGTCCGATCTTTGTTTGTTTAGAGGCGGTTTCAACCGCCGTCCGATCTGATCCCAAGCGTATTGGCCAATATTTCAGAAGCAAAATCCTGACGCTTCACAAATCTAAAAGGGCCCATTAAAGCTCCCCAGATAGCTTTGCCAGTCGTGGGGCTTATTCCTTTGTCGTAGCTGAGAAATTCCTCGCCTGCTGCTTCAAATCCCAAGTCTACTTGGTAACTTTGCCCGCCGTAGGTAAATCCACAGCGAGTACCCTCTGGCAAAGATGCCCGAAAGCGATAGCCGTTTGAGCCTAAATTTTGCACCGCAACCGAGAGGGTGCAGCCGGGGAGGAGTTGGATTTGCTCCCTCGTTAGCTTTCCAAGCAAGTCGGGGTTGCGACCGGCTCCTTTGACGGCTGCGATATCCTTGAACATATAATACTGAGCTTCTATAAGTCCCGGTGCTGTCTTCACGTGCCTAAGTTGCACGATGCGGGGGCGGTATGGCTTATCTAATTCCAGAATGTTGGCTTGTTCGGCAAACAGGGCAATGCTGGGCTCGTCCAAGAGAGGAACGGGCAGCGGTCTTTGCCACAAACGAAGGTGGACGTACCAAGCCGGGTCTGCTAGCGCTTGTTCCCGGTTGTCAAATTCGCCCGCCATGTACTGGGCTAACGCTCTTAATTCAGGAGAAATTGTCATGTTCGCGGGATTTTTGAGGATTTGGACTTGACAGTAAAAAGTTATTGTGCTATTGCTTGCCAGAGCAGGGATGGGCAAGTCAGAAGATTAGATTTCTGAGCGATCCCAGAAGAGCTATGATTGTAAAGATACTGGGGTTTTGCCCTCGTTGTGCGACCTATTAATTGTTGCTGCCGATCGCGAGTAAAATCTTCTCGGTAAAATTTTGCCTCGCTTTTGAGCCGGCACCGCTTAACAAAACTGGCAATTTTTGTCAGTCGGCTCGCACATCGACTCCCCCGACTTTACTCACGCCGCTCGGTTCGCCCGCTACGGCAAAATTATTTATCTATAAGACTCAGGTGAACAATAACCGTACTGTTTCAGATACTAAGCGAAGTTTCTATACGATTCACACTCGACCGATCAACTCAATTTACCGTCGAGTGGTGGAAGAGTTGATGGTAGAAATGCACTTGCTTTCGGCGAATGCCGATTTTCAATACGACCCAATTTATGCTTTGGGTGTAGTCACAGCTTTCGATCGATTCATGCTCGGATACGCGCCAGAAGCAGACCGAGTTTCGATTTTTAACGGTTTGTGCAAGTCCCTAGAGGACGATCCCGATCGCTACAAGCAAGATGCTTACCGCTTGGAAAGCTTGGCGGGGCGACTGTCGGGGTCTGAGTTACTCTCGTGGATCGCTCGCTCCACCAGCTTTGAAGATACAGGAGATTTACAAGCGTCTTTAGGGGCGATCGCCAGCAACCCTCAATTTAAGTACAGCCGCTTGTTCGCGATCGGTTTGTTCTCGCTGTTAGAAAAAGCTGACCCTGACTTGGTAAAAGACCCAGGAACGCGAAACGACGCGATCGCCAAAGTCTGTGCGGCATTGCACCTCCCAGAAGACAAAGTTAGTAAAGATTTAGATTTGTACCGCAGCAATTTGGAAAAAATGGCCCAAGCGCGAATAGTGCTTCAAGATGTCATCCAAGCGGAACGGAAAAAACGCGAAAAACGAGAGACAAAAGTTACCGTCGCCCCCTCGGCAGACTCTTCTGACAGCAACAATTAATCGTTTGAAGGAACAAGGAAGTTCCGCAACGGATTCTCTCAACGGATGTAACGGATGTCACGGATGTCAGGAAGAAGGAAGTTCGGCAACGGATGTCACGGATGTCACGGATGTCACGGATGTCACGGATGTCAGGAAGAAGGAAGAGGGATTTATTTATTTTATAAAATAAATAAAAAAACTCTTAAATTTTAATTTTTTTTTCTTGAATTCTGGCTTCGGCCTTGTGCCTTCAGATGAATGTTGGTTGCTCAAAAACTAGAAATCCCGCTTTATGAATTGAGCGGGATCGACCTAACCAAGATAGAGCTGTTGGGCGCGGTACTACGGCTGCGGCTCAAAATTAGTGGCGTTAGCTTGCAGCCAAGTGCTTAGCTGTGAAAGAACTTCGTTTCCCGAAGACTTGCCCAAAGCTGTGGGGTTTGGGGTGTCGGGCCTGTCCAAGTTGCGGGCGATCGCCGAGTTGACTTCTTTGGAAATCAAATCGTGAAGTTGCTCTTTAGCCCTAGCCCTTTGAAAGTGAGCTCCCTCTTCCGTCGTAGCGTAAAGAGGCGGCAGCCGATTTAAAGCATAAGCTGCAATATCTCCCACATCCAGACTCAGGTCGCTACTGGCCTCAATTTCGGCAACCCGAGCGATCGCATCGCTGAGCACCAACTCTTCCATCACGTTGATGAACTGTTTGCGCGGCAGAACAACAACTTCCCCAGTCAACAAAGATCCCATCAGACGATCGAGAGCCATGTACTCTTCGATCGACAATTCCGAAGCCGTATTGCATATCCGTCCCACCTCAGCTTCCATAGACGGTGTTAAATAGCCGTCTTGCAAAGCCTGTTCAACAATTTTTTCAATACTCATATATGCTTCCCACTCAACGGCATCATCAATAAAGTTTTGGGAAGACGCGATTGCTTGCGTCTTGAGGTTCGAGTTTTGAGGAATGAGTTGAGAATTTTTATAAAAATCCTCACTCAATACTGATAACCCATAACACTTATCTACACACCCTAGCCACAAACTTACCCCATAATTGACGGCTTTATTCGTCAAAACCCGTAAAAATTCCTACTCAACTCCCTGAAGGCGCCAAGGTACGGGATCGATGGACTGCCCGTGGACGTAAAGTCCCCAGTGCAGGTGAGGGCCTGTCGAAGCCCCTGTTGACCCCAGAGCACCAATTACTTGACCGGCTTTCACGAAATCCCCTTCCTTGACATCAATCCGGCTGAGGTGCATCAAAATACTTGCTACTCCCTGACCGTGGTCGAGACCAACGACATTCCCGTGGATTTTGAACCCTTGAGATTCGCGTCCCACTAGAGACACTCGACCTGCTGCTGGTGCGACTACAGGGGAACCGTAAGCACCCGCGTAATCGACGCCGCGGTGGTAGTAGTCTTGAGCAAATACCCCATTATAGTATCGGCGCACCCCGTAAATAGTGGTAATTTCGCCGGAGTTGGGGCGCAACAATTTGCCATCCCAAAATTTTTCGGATGTCACCAGTGCTTTAAATGCGTCTACGCGATCGAATTCGGCATCTGTACCTTCGCTGTCTTTGCCGGGAGGTAGCCAGATGGATTGAGTGGGAAAATCTCGATCGCGCACTTGCACGCTCAACTTCTGCACTTGTCCGTCACCTGCGACTTGAACAAGGCGGGCACCGGGTTTCTCTACCGGGGTCGTCGGTAGCAGGGCACGAAAGCGGCCGTTGCCGATGGGAAACGCGGGGTAGTTTTTTTGCTGTACGGACACCGTGGGAGTGTCGCTGCTGTCTACCTGAATTACTACCGACAGCGTATCTCCGAGTTGAGGATTTGCCGGCGTCACAACTACCTGCAAAGCTTGCACCGGCAGGGCAAAACTCAGAAAGCCCGCAACAATTCCCCCGCTGAAAGTAGCGATTAGGTGGTTTGCTTTCAACTGTCGCCACCGCAAAATTACATCCGCCACTATTTCCGTACTTTCCCCGCAGTTGCCTCGATTCACAGTCATTATCATAGTTAGGTTTCCTTAACCTTTGTCAAGCAGATATTTCTGTTCACTATACATCTCCAATATCTAAACTGAGTGCATTTTTGATAACTAAAATCACAGTTTAGGTTCTCTCTGTCCGAAAGTAACAATAACCAGTTAGAAGGAGATTAATTTTACAGCAGACACTATCGGGATTCTTACCTTCTAACGCCGATCGACCTTCTGCTTTTTTAGATTCTAGCTTCGGCTTTGGGAAGACTCATTTTTTCAACAATATTTTTCCGCAGATAAACCGTCAGCGGTTTTTCCACTAAAGAGTAGAATAAGCAGCCTACAACTACAGTTATCAATGCTACCAAAGCGGGGGCAAAAAATCCATCGAAATATTTTCCTAAATTTGCCTTTTGCACCACTTTTGTAATTGCTGATACGATCGGGCTGTGGATTAAAAATATTGAGTAAGAGGCATCTCCCAAGTACGTCAAAATTTTAGGAACTTTTGGAGAGTCGTTAAGGTCGATCGATGCCGAACCTACGATTAACAAAGCCGCCAAGACTCCAAAAGTGCTGATTCTCTCTATTTCTATGTTGTTCGCCGCTGCAAATATTAATAAAGCTAGATATCCTAAATTTGCTACTCCAAACAAAATCCAGCGATTTTTGCTGATTTGATTGCCAAATTTAATCACAGTATAGCCAGCCAAGCAGCCTAAGACAAATTCTAGATTCATATTGCCAAATACTATATTTAGCAAAAAACCGTCGCGACCAAAATCTACTACTTTTAAATAATGGAGCACCGTCACAAATAGCCAAGTCGAAAGTATGGGCACAGAATACTTTGGTTTGAACCAGATTGCTATGCTGAAGAGCAGATAAAAAAACAGTTCGTAAATCAAAGTCCAGCCGACATCTAAGATTGGTTTATCATTCTGAGGTAGCAGAAGCAGAGATAAAAATATGTGCTGAATACTTAAATCTTTATTATTGGCAAAACCGGGAACTACTAGAAAAAAGGCTAAAACTGTGAGAGTAATTATCCAATAAATTGGGTAAATTCTGACGGTGCGCTTGACTAAAAATGATTTTAACTGGTCTTTTTTACCGATCGCCGATCGGTGAACGTACACCATGATAAAACCGCTCAATACAAAAAAGTAATCAACACCGCTCCACCCAGCCTGAAATATATTAAAAAAAGTAACTTGATTTAATCTTTCCGCGCTCATCTGGTTGATGTGAAACATTACCACCAATACAGCCCCAATCCCTCGATAAACTTGCAAGAGGTTAAGCTTTTTGTGAGGAGTTGAACTCTTTGTCATGAGAATATACCTTGTTCAAGAGTGGCAGTTGCGCTTGTTTCTCAACTATAGTCAACGCGCCAAACATAGTCAACACATTAGAGACTATAATATAACTTTATACTTTTTTCATAAAGTTGTGCAAGAAGACTTCCGACTGATCGTTGACTTAGTTCTAGTTCTCGCTGCTGCCGCAGCAGGAGGACTCTTTGCATCGCTTTTGCGACAACCGGTAATTCTGGGGTATCTCCTGGGAGGGATCGTAGTTGGGCCGGCTGGTTTGGGGCTGATTAAAGAATTAATTCAGGTAGACACCCTGGCTGAATTCGGGGTTGCCTTTCTGTTATTTGCCTTGGGAGTGGAATTTTCTTTCGCCGAACTCCAGAAAGTTAAAGCCATTAGTTTGGGCGGGGGGGGCTTGCAAATTGTGCTGACGATCGCATTTACTACTGCAATTTCCTTGGCTGTAGGCTGGGTAGAATCGCCCGCTCAAGGCGTGTTTTTAGGAGCTATTCTGTCGCTTTCTTCGACAGCAGTCGTACTGAAATGCTTGATGGAGCGCAATGAAGGCGGTACTTCCCACGGTCAAGTCATGCTGGGAATATTAGTAGTTCAAGATTTGGCCTTGGGGCTAATGCTAGCAGTTTTGCCGGCCCTCAATCAGCCCGCAGAAGCGATCGGCCTGACGGTAGCGTGGGCCCTGCTGCGGATCGGGTTATTTGCTGCCGGTGCTGTAGTCGCGGGCATTTGGCTGGTACCGCAGTTGCTGCGCTACCTGGCGAAAACAGAAAGCCGGGAACTGTTTTTGCTGGGAGTTGTGGTTTTGGCTTTAGGGATTGCGCTGCTGACAGAATATTTGGGTTTTTCGATCGAGATGGGCGCATTTGTCGCCGGTTTAATGATTTCGGAGGTGGAATATGCCGACCAAACTCTAACTTATGTCGAGCCTTTGCGAGATATTTTTGCATCCTTATTTTTTGTCACCATCGGAATGTTAATTGACCCGGTGTTTCTGTGGAACCATCTAGAATTAATTCTGGAACTGGTATTTCTAGTATTTGTCGGCAAATTCTTGATAATAACGCCGATCGTCCGACTATTTGGCTATCCGCTAAAAACAGCATTAATCGCAGGTTTGGGCTTAGCTCAAATAGGAGAATTCTCCTTTGTACTCGCTAGTTCCGGCCAAGCTATGGGACTCGTTTCGCGGAACGTTTACCTGTTAATTTTAGGAACGACAGCAGTCACCCTCGTGCTGACTCCGTTTGTATTGAGAAGCGTGCCGCAGTTATTCAAGTGGGCAGAAAATTTCGGGCCTTTGCAGCGGTATTTTGACGAAACATCTCAACCTGTGGCAATAGCTGAAACTTTGCCGGAACAAAATCATGTTGTGGTTTGTGGCTACGGGCGAGTCGGCAGAATTTTAGTCAAAATGCTGCAAAGCCGCAACTGTTCAATTGTGGTGATCGACGAGTCAGAAAGTAGAATTCAAGAGTGCAGAGTCCAAGGAATTCCTTACATTTACGGGAATGCTGCCAGTTGGCACGTATTGGAAGCCGCCGGAGTGGAACGGGCAAAAGCAATGGCGATCGCCCTTCCCGATCCCATGAGCACTCGCTTGTGTCTGAAGCGGGCTTTAGAATTAGTCCCGGATTTGGATGTTGTGGTGCGGGCAAACCAAGATAAAGACATCGAACTGCTTTACCAACTGGGGGCCTGGGAAGTCGTGCAGCCGGAGTTTGAGGCCAGTTTAGAACTGTCTGCCCACTTGCTGGCTGGCATCGGGATCTCGGCAATGGCGATCGGGCGGGAAGTGCAGCAAATTCGCAGCAGCCGCTATCTGGAATTGCGGCCGCCGCGCGAACCTTTGGCGGTTTCGCGGGATTTGAAAGTGGCGGTTCGAGATATGAACAGCGAGTGGTACAGCTTGCCGTCAGGTTCTCCCATCGCCAGCATGACTTTGGAAGAAACTAACTTGCGACAGTTGACAGGGGTCAGCGTGGTGGCGATCGTCCGCGCAAATGGCGAGGAAATTGATTATCCCAACGGCAAGACAGCTTTGCAGTGGGGCGATCGACTTTTTGTAGTGGGAGAACCGGAAGAACTCATCAGTTTTGAGTTGCTGGCGAAGGGGGAAGTTGCAGTCCCGCAGGGCGACAGTTCTTGCCAGTGGCTGAGGCTGCCAGCAAACAGCCCTTGGGCGGGCAAAAAACTATCAGAGGTAGATTTGCTGGCCCAGTACGGGGTGCAGGTGCGGGCGATCCGCCGGGAAGGGAAATTTACTCGCTGGCCGGACGGAACTACCAATTTGCAAGAGGGCGATCGTTTGCTGCTGTGCGGGGGCTTCTACGAGCTCGGCTTGATGCAGCGGACGGCCTCACCAGTGGTGCCGCAACCTGCTTTAAAGCTGCCTTTTGTCGCCGCCCAAGTCACCGAAAAGCTGTTTAGCGATTAGTCATTTTGAAGGAAGAAGGAAGAAGGAAGGAGGAAGGAGGAAGACGTTCGAGGGAAGGAGGAAGACGTTCGAGGGAAGAAGGAAGACGTTCGAGGGAAGAAGTTCGAGGGAAGATTTTTCCGATTTCTCCCCCAATCTCCCCCTCCCCCACTCTCCCAATCTCCCCCTCTCCCCCTCTCCCCCTCTCCCCCTCTCCCCATCTCCCCCTCTCCCCATCTCCCCCTCTCCCCTTCTTCCCCTCTCCCCCTCTCCCCTTCTCCCTAACTCCTCACTTGTTGGGTTTGAGATAAGCAATTGCCGATCGCGAGATCAGAATTTGTGTTTCTGAGGGATCGAGGAGGCAAATGCAGCTATGATCCTGCCAAAAAATTCTGCCTGCTAGCAAGTCACCCGTAACGAGTTTGATCTCTACCTGTTGTTTGTCTTTGATGTAGCTTTGTATTAAGCGAACGCTGGGCAATCCGGTCTCAAATTCAGACATACTGGGAAATGGGTAATTTGGTCATTAGTCATTAATCATTAGTCATTAGTCATTGGTCATTAGTCATTGGTCAGTAGTCAGTAGTCATTAGTCATTTTTTGCTGTCAACTGTCAACTGTCAACTGTCAACTATCAACTGTCAACTGTCAACTGTCAAAAGAGGTTTGTTTTTATGCCGATCGAGTTTGCGAAGTATCACGGACTGGGAAATGATTTTATTCTGATTGACAACCGCCACTCGTCAGAACCGGCGATTACACCAGAACAAGCTGTGGAGTTGTGCGATCGACATTTCGGGATTGGCGCAGACGGCGCGATTTTTGCTCTTCCGGGCCAAAACGGCACTGACTATACGATGCGGATTTTTAACTCCGACGGTTCGGAACCGGAAATGTGCGGCAACGGGATTCGCTGTTTGGCTAAGTTTATCGCCGATTTGGAATCGAAAGAAATTGACCCCCCCCAAGCTTCGGGGGGGAGTGAATCTAAGACTGAGTACCGGATTCACACCGGTGCGGGCGTTATTATCACCGAATTGCGATCGGACGGTCAGGTTAAGGTGGATATGGGAGTTCCCCGGCTGCTGGCTGCGGAAATTCCGACAACTTTGGCTGCACCGGATGCCAAAGTTATTGATGTGCCGATCGAAGTTGCTGGTAAATCTTGGTCTGTTACCTGCGTCAGCATGGGCAATCCTCACTGCATTACTTTTGTAGACGATGTTTCGGCTGTTGCTTTAGAAACTGTCGGGCCCGGGTTTGAGCACCACCAAGCCTTCCCGCAGCGTACCAATACAGAATTCATTCAAGTGATACGTTCGGACTACGTAAAAATGCGGGTGTGGGAAAGAGGCGCAGGTGTTACTCTAGCTTGTGGGACTGGTGCTTGTGCGGCTGTGGTAGCTGGGGTGTTGGTAGGGAAGTGCGATCGAGCAACTGCGGTTGAACTCCCCGGCGGCGTTTTGGAAATCGAATGGGCAGAAGTTTCTGGGCGGATTTACATGACCGGGCCGGCACAGCGAGTATTTACTGGTTGTATTAGTGATTAGTCATCAGTCATTGGTCATCAGTCATTGGTCATTGGTCATCAGTCATTGGTCATTAGTCATTGGTCATTGGTCATTGGTCATTGGTCATTGGTCATTGGTCATTGGTCATTGGTCATTGGTCATTGGTCATTGGTCATCAGTCATTGGTCATCAGTCATCTATTGCTGGTTTAATGCAGTTTTTTGTAGAATTGACAAAAAATAGAAATTGGATAATTCAAAATTTTTCTTGAATTCTGACTAAGGTCTTCCCCGTTGAGAACTCATTGGCTGCGGACTAAAATCTAATGACTAATGACTAAAATCTAATGACTAATGACTAAAATCTAATGACTAATGACTGATGACTAAGGACTAATGACTAAAATCTAAAATCTAAAATCTAAAATTTACTAGGTGGATGTGCATGGCTGGAGGTATTTATCTGATTCAGGACGACGACAGGCTGGTAGAAATGATGGAACAGCCCTACGACTCGGAAGACCAGTTACAAGATTTGCTAGTAACTTATCCTAATTTGATCGCTGGAGACCAAATCGATCGGGCGACGGCGCGGAGGTGGCTGTTAATTTCGCGGGAAGCAGCAGTGCCCACCGATGAGGAAACAGCCGTCCAGTGGTCGCTGGATCATTTGTTTCTCGACCAAAATGCAGTTCCTACTTTGGTGGATGTCCGGCGAACTCCTAATGCCGAACTGCGGCAAAAAGTTTTGGGTCAGTCGATCGACTATGCTGCTAATGCGTTGGTTTACTGGCCGGTCGATTCAATTATTGCTCTGTTTGAAGCTAATTGTCGCGATCGGGGTCGCGATCCCGAACAGATTTTTGAAGAGTTTCTCGGTGCGGATGCTAATGAAGACAGATTTTGGCAAAAGGTTAAAACTAATTTGCAAGCGGGTAAAGTTCGCTTAGTGTTTGTAGCTGACGAGATTTCCGCTGAAATGCGCCGAGTTGTCGAATTTCTCAACGAACAAATGGACCCGGTTGAAGTTTTGGCCCTGGAAATTAAGCAATATGTAAGTGAAGACGGTTTGAAAACCTTGGTTCCCAGAGTGATCGGTCAGACAGCCGAAGCACAGCAGAAAAAATCCAGCGCAACGCGCGAAAGAAGGCGCTGGGATGAATCTTCATTTTTTGCGGAAATCAAAGCTAGGCGGGGCACTGAGGAGGCGCAAATGGCAAGAGCAATTTACCTTTGGGCGAAAAGCCAAGAACCCGAAGTTCAAATCCACTGGGGAACGGGGGACGCCTACGGCGGATTCGCCGCTCAATTGCCTCAAAAGGGAAGAAAACCCTATCAGTTATTCACTGTAGATATTGCTGGCCGAATGGAGATTTCTGCTGACAATTATGGTTCCCAGCCGCCGTTTAATGCGGAACAGAATTGGCTGGAATTGAGAAATAAGTTTAGTTCGATCGGTCTGTCGCTGCCTATAGAACCGGGTGAGAGAAGGTCGCCGAGTCTGGCTTTGTTTACTTTGCAAGATGAATCTGCCCTCAAGCAAGTTATGGAAACTTTTGATTGGGCGATCGAGCAAATTAAAACCTTATAGTTACACTCACAGATGAGAGAAACGGAGGACACGGCAGTGCCGTTTCCCTACCCCGATTAATTGTAGGGAAACGGCACTGCCGTGTCCTGTCCTGATTGTGGCTAATATTAATTCCGATGCTACCGGATTTGATATGACGCACCCTACTCTATGTGCTGGGTAGTATGTATATGCCCGGTTCAGTGTCTGGCCCAGGCAGAATTTCACGGCTGCTTTTAACACCTTTACTCTCACACAGATTTGCAAACGATTCTAAACCCTCTAATCTGGCTGAAAGTTCACTCAATCCATCCAAATATTCAGCTACAGCAATTTGGCGATGTGTCCATGTTTGATCAAATTTAGCAGAACTATAGGACATTTCAAACTCTACATCAACGTTAATTTTTTTGCTTCTGATTTGGTCAGGAGATAAAGTGCGATCGCTTGGTGATATTTCCGTAATTCGTTCTACTCGTTCTGAGGCAATATGGTTTTTAAACCGAGAATTAGTAAAGCGATAAGCAGTAGATAGATAAGTGTTTTCATCATTGATTAGTGCCTTACCCCATCTTTCCGCGACTTGTTTAAATTGGGGGATTTCTAACGCCAGTAATTCTTTAGCTTCTTGATGTTTCCCTATTTCTAAGAGAAGATTGGCTTCTGTTGCTGTGGCTACGGCCCAACCTTGAATAGAAACATCAGCATTGAGCATAATTTCAGCATCTAATTCTGGGGTAGCTTGCATTGCTTGATTACTTAGAAATAGTCGCACTCTCGAAGCTGTTTTAAGGGCTGAGCTCGGTGATTCATCAGGAAAACGAGAACGATTATCAAGTTCAGCTTTTAAAGCAGCTATTTCTTGAATTAGCATGGCTTGATGAAGATTGGAAATAGCTTTCGCGAGGCTTTTTTGCTTTTGGTGGCTGTCTTCTACCAATAAATACAGATATGCCAATTGTTCAGAGATAATATCTAAGCGATTATCAATCCGATTTAAGCCAGCTTCAACACGGTTAAAGCCTTCTTCCATTGACTGTTGAATGTGACCTAAAGTTTTTTGTACTTGGTTCAGTTTAGATCCCATATAGGCAAAGCCAGCAATACTGATACCAAGGTTTAAAACACTTGCGCCGGCAGCAATTTGACTTAGCCCCATCACTGAGGATAAGGTTTTTTCAAAGCCGATTAATTTACGTTCGATACCGATTAATTTACGATCAATACCGATTAATTTATGATCAACACCTATTAATTTATGATAGTTAAGCGCATGACCAATAACATCAATTCCTGCCACAATGGGATCAAATGGAACAGTCATCAGTTTGCTAGTCAGTCCGGGAGTTTCGGCTAAATGGCGGACAATTTGACCAGCCTTTACAGTTCCCGCAGCCCATCTAATAACGCTTCCATAGCGTTTCATGGAACCATCAAGTAAACCCTTGATAATTTCTGGATTTTTAACTAAAAGAGTGGCATCAATCAGCATTTTACTTTATCCTGTTTAGCGATTATAAACTTCAAGCTTTTCATAGGCTTCTATTTGCAATCTATCTGACACTTTAATATCAACTGCTAAATCAGCTAACTTACGAAAAGCATCATATCTATCGAGTTGATTGACATTAGGCTTAAATCCTTTGTCAGATTGCTTGAGTTTAATCTCAACCAAGTAAATGTTATATTCTGATTCCGCTCCTTGGGCGACTGAATACTTATTGATATCATGTCTTTTCTGAGAAAGTTCAGTTTCAGATCCTAGCCATAAATATCTCGTAATTTGGTAAAGTTGTTCTCCCTCACTAACATCAATCTGCTTTTTGTCTTTTAGCGATTCAATAAAATCTGCGTGCGAGGCGGAAATCACTAAAACTAAAGAAGGTGGTGGTGGTAATACTGGTGGGGGATAAATTGCTCTTAATACTGCTCTTACTACTAATACTGCTCCTCCTACTACTGCTCCTGCTAATACTGGTACTCCTAATACTATTAATAAACTCTCCATATCGCTAGATTCCATTTTTTAACTCCTGAATGTCATTAGGTTTAAAACTTGCTTCACTGACGAAAAATCGTAACTTTTCACAATCTGCTGTTGCATGATTTTTTTTAGCTTCAAAGTCACGCCAAAACTGTTTTTCTTGCTCAAAATTGCCCTCAATAATACTTGATTGTTGCTGCAAATCACGTTCAGCTAGATTGGTAATCTCATCAACGGATTCTTTAAAGATATCGCTAACATAATCTAACCGTTGGAGAATCCACTCAAGCAAAATATCCCACAAACTCCCTTTCCCTTTCTCAATTCCACTTGACCATTGTTTTGCCATTAAGCCTGGAGACGGAAGAAAAAGTTCGATGTATTCACCGTCTGTTTTTTTAGAACGGTTTTGCTTAATATTATTTTCTGGAAACTGAAAAATTTTTTCTGGTAAAGTTGGCAAGTTTGGAGCTAACTTTTTGCCTAAATTACTGATGGCTACTTTTTCAAGATTAATCGAAGAAAAATTGCCCTCGGTCAGAAAAACTTTTAGTTTCTTAACTTGTTCATCAACTAATGAGTCTAAAGCTTGTTCAAACTGTTGTGCGTTTGATTGTAGAACAAACTCTGCCCTTGCAGATATAGCTTCTCTCATCCTGTGATATAGCAAGCGAACATAGCGTTCATCATATTCAAGTTCTTTTTTCCCCTTATCATCATCAGCCCGTATACGCTTAACTAAGTATTCTGACTCACCAGAAAATTTACTGAGTCTGCGACTAACACGATCATAGTATTTAGAAATATCCTCAGCTAATGAAGGTAATGTGACTTCCCCTAGTTTATCTCTTAGCTCAAAAGCTCCTTGATTATTTTTAAAAGTATCGCGAATTAGAGATGTGGTTAAATCCCCTACTACCTCTTTTTTAACCGCATCATCTTCAAGTTCTTTTTTCCCCTTATCATCATCAGCTCGTATACGCTTAACTAAGTATTCTGACTCACCAGAAAATTTACTGAGTCTGCGACTAACATGATCATAGTATTTAGAAATATCCTCAGCTAATGAAGGTAATGTGACTTCCCCTAGTTTATCTCTTAGCTCAAAAGCTCCTTGATTATTTTTAAAAGCATCGCGAACTGGAACAATTAGAGATGTGGTTAAATCCCCTACTATATCTTTTTTAACCGCATCAAAAATCCGCTGAAATCCATTACGTCCTTTTTTTACAGCCTCTTGTACGAGTTTATCATTAATTTTAGGATCATCGCTTTTCAAGCCTGCTTTCAGTCCCTCAATTTCTACCTTAAATTCTTTCCCAACTTCTTTGATATTATGAAAATAATGACGGCTTTTATCTATTTTATTTCTTTCTTGCTCAAGCTGTTTCTCTTGGGAAATTTTTATAGGGTGAATCCGAATTTCCAGAGATTCTGCTAAAGCATTGTAAGGATCGAATACTTCCCACAATGCAGGAAGTATTACCAGTTGAGCAAATGATTCTTGAACCCGCACACGGAAACGATCCCAAAGTTCTCTACCTCCACTCCATTCTAAAGAATAGTGGAGAATTTGTAGCATGGTTTCATCATCAATAGTCTTATTGTCATCTACCCGATCTTCAATATCGCGAAACCAATTCTTTAAATCGCGGTTCTCTTTAGTATTTAATTTAATAACTCCTGCACAGTCTTGAAACATAGCTTTAAGGAGTTTTAACCGTATCTCCTGACTGATCACTGACGGTTCGTTAAAAGCTCCTGAACCCCAAGCACACTGAGCATAATATAAAAGACGAGCATTAAAAGGCAGAACATCAGGAAGTTCTGGAAGTGATAAGACCTCTTTAATTTCTTCTGTTAACTTATCAATCCGCTCTGATAGGGGTAAATCATCGATTCCTCGGTTATCGACCCGATTTAAGATAAAAATCATCGAATCTGTGCGACCTTGTAGATATTCGACAACTGTCTTTAATTCTTCTAATAAGCGTTTTCTGTGCTCATCATCTACCTGCATATAGTCCAAAGCCACTAAACTAAAAGCTTTATCAAGTTGCTTTTGGATAGTTGCTAAGTTAGCGCGGTCTTGAACTGATTTCAATCCCGGTAAATCAATCAATTCAACTCCGATTCCGTTGGTTAAACCCAGTAAAGAAGCATCACAAGCAGGTAAAAGAGGAACATAAGCTGTTATTTGTGGCGCAACATACTCACGCTTTGTCCGCGCCGCGTGATAGGAGTGCATCACAGTGCAAATCCGCTGGTATACATCCTCATCGCTTAATCCCGTCAATTCACCAGTATCCCAAGCAGCATCTTCGGTTTCTGCAATCATTAATCTCTGTTCTTGAGAATGTTTGATGGTTAATACACCCCCACTCATTTCTCCGGCTTCAATAGGCGCAATTTTCCGACCAATCAGCGCGTTAACAATCGTTGACTTTCCAGAGGAAGTTGTGCCCAGAGTAGCAATCCGAAAACTAGGATTTTCTAGGCGTTGGACGGCTTCTTGATAAACAGTTAAAAAATCCTGTAGGCAAGATTGAATCCCCGAATCAGCAAAAACATCAGGGGAGGAGTTGACTAAGCTAGAGACTGAGTTGCCTAATTCTTGTAAAAGGTTGCGGGTGTTGTTTAAATTAGATTCAATTACAGGCATGGCAAAAATGCTTCCTTAATGATCTTTGTTAAGTATAACTAAGGAGGCACGGCGTCGGACATCGTACATCCACGGATGTTTTAAACCTTGCAACAAAATAAAGAGTCACTCTTAAATCAACTTGTAGAGTGCGTCGGAGATTGATTATTTCGATTTTAAGAGGTTTATTCTGCTCTGGGGCATCCTACACACTAGGCTGTCCCGCACCTTGCGTTATATTTTTCGGGCGGGCGGGACACCCCACAATAATTTCATCAAACTTGACTGTACAATTTGTATGCGCCTGAGCTTGTTAATCTCATTATTATGTTTAGGGGATAATGGGTGTCACCCTCCACATAATAATGAGTTGATGCAGAGTGAGCGGCCGATCATCGCCAATAACCAATAACCAATGACTATTGATAGCGAATGTTTGCTTGTTTCAAACGCCGCAGGGCTTCTCCCAGCCGATCGCAATCTGCAATCAAACTAATTCTCACATATCCTTCGCCGCCGGGCCCAAAAGCATTGCCAGGAGTCACCACAACACCAGTTTGCTGCAAAACATTCAGGGCAAAATCAGTCGAACTCATGCCGGGAGTGCAGGGAACCCAAAGATACATTGCAGCCAGAGGTTTAGGAATATTCCACCCTAATTCTGCCAATCCTTCCACCATGAAATCCCGGCGAGTCCTGTAACGATTCTGCACTTCGTGCAAGTAACTGTCCGGCAATTGCAGTGCGGTTTCTGCTGCTGTTTGCAAAGCGGAAAATATACCGTAATCTAGGTTAGTTTTTAATGTCCGCAAACCTTGAATAATTTTGCTATTTCCTACTACAAAACCGACGCGCCAGCCGGCCATATTGTAGGTTTTTGACATCGTGTGAAATTCGACGCCGATTTCTTTACCGCCGGGAATTTCTAATAAACTTGTCGGTTGATAGCCGTCAAAGGCTAATTCGGCATAACACAAATCGTGAACCAGCAAGATTTGATGTTTGTGCGCGAAAGCCACAATATCTTTGTAAAATTCGCGGGGTGCAGTTGCTCCAGTCGGATTGCTGGGATAATTAAAGTAGAGTATTTTGGCTTGTTCGGCTACGCTGTCGGGAATGTCGGCTAAGTCAATTACCCAGTCATTTTCTGGTTTGAGGATGATGTTGTGAACTTTTGCACCGGCGATAATCGGGCCGCGAAATAATACGGGATAAGCGGGACTGGGTACTAATATTAAGTCGCCGGGATTGATATAGGCGATCGCAAAATGTGCTAAACCTTCTTTAGAACCCAACAAAGGCAATGCTTCGCTTTCTGGATCGAGTTCAACGTTGTAGCGGCGGCTGTACCATTTAGTAATAGTAAGGCGGAAACTGGCAGTTCCTTCAAAGGGTGGATAGCCGTGATTTGCAGGATTTTGGATGGCTGCGACGGCGGCTTCTACTACTGGTTGAGGAGTGGCACCATCGGGGTTTCCCATTCCTAAGTCTATTAAATCGAGTCCTTGTTCGCGGGCGCGGGCTTTGAGTTCGTCGAGACGGGCAAATACGTAGGGCGGTAGTTTTTGCAACCTGTCAGCAGGGGTAATCCAATCCAAGGTCATTTGTTTTTTGTCAGTTGTCAGTTTTCCTGGTTTGTAGTAAGGACTTCAGTCCTTGCTAGCACAGCCTTTTCAGGACTTTAGTCCTTACTACAAACTGTTTTAATTCTTAATCTTTAATTCTCCCACAGGTGCGGTGGTAGAAACCATCGCTGCCATTAATTGTTGGGGAACAACTTTAAAAGGCAGTCGGTGGATGTCGGAATTGGGATTGCAGGCGATATCGGCGGCGCGCTGCAATTCTGTGATGGTAATGTCTCCGAGTCCGAGGTTGTCTAAAGTTTGGGGTAATCCAATCTCGGCGTAGAATTTTAGCAGTTGCTGTCTGGCGCTAGCTGCGAGTTGATTGTTTTGCAGCATTTCTTCTAGTCGCAGTTGTACTAAAATGCCGTAGGCTACTTTTTCGCCGTGCAATGTGCCGTGACTTGCTAATAGATGAGTTAGGCCGTTGTGGACGGCGTGGGCGGCGACGGTGCGACATTGGGCGCCGCCAATTCCGCCGATTACTCCTGCTAGCAATACGGCGGCATCTGTGACTTCTTGCCAGGTTTCGCTACCGGGTTCTTTGAGGGCGGCGGCTGATTTTTGGAATAATATATCGCGCAGTATTCTAGCTTGTTGGACGGCGGAAATTATCAGGGTTTGTTCGGAGTGTCCGCTGCTGACTGATGCTTCGTACCATTTGGCGATCGCATCTCCAATTCCTGCTACTAATGTCCGCTGCGGTGCGGTTTGAATTAAGCCGTAGTCGAGTATTAATAAGTCGGGACATCTGGCTAATGTGACATCGTATTGGAATGCACCTTGTTCTGAATAAATGTTAGAAAGGGCTGTCCAAGCGGCACAGGTGGCTGCTGATGTGGGTATTGTGACGATCGGCATTTTGCACTGATGGGCGACGAGTTTGGCTGCGTCTAAGGCTTTGCCGCCGCCGACACCGATGATGAAATCGGCTTCATGGGTTTCGACGGCTGCGCGGAGGGTTTCGAGGCTGGTTTCGCTGCAATCCTTGCCGTATGCTGTTTCGGCGGATTGTAACTGCTGCTGTTCGAGGATTGGTTGCAGGTAGGGTTGGGCGGCGGCGAGGGAGTTGCTGCCGCCGACGATTAGCGGCCGCTTTCCGAAACGGGCGATCGCATCTCCGGCTTGTGCGATCGCCGATCGACCCCGCAATACACAGGCGGGAGCAATTGTCAAGGAATAAATTGCAGTTGGGGTGGCGGTTTTAGTGCTTTGGGTTTGAGTCATCGAACCACTGGATAAGTGACGCTTTGCAGGATTGCTGGATTTTCTAGGATAACTCTAACCCATGTTGGGCGATCGGGTAAGTTTTGTAAAGTTTTTATTAAGTATTGTGCGGGGTTGGGGCATGGGAGAGGGGAGTTGAGGGCGATCGCGAGTATTCACCCAATTTTAGACTTCCAATTCGATCGTTTTAATGATGTATGTTGCAGAGTGCTGAAAGGACAGATGCTTTGTTTCAGCATAACAATTGTCGATCGAGGGGTTTTACACTGTTTGATGCGTTCTTTGTCGATCGCTATTGTCAGGAAAAGAGCTAGTCACAATATGCTCTGCTTTTATACCGGCCTCAATCAGTAATTGGCTTAAACCTTCCTCGAAATTATCCTCTTCAATTACAACTTGACGATCGACTAAACGAGCATGAAACAGAATCGTGTCCATCCAGCGCTGTTTATCCCAGCCTGTCGCCAGAACCAGAAAGTGACCCGAATCGACATCACAGACGGAGTAAAGCTCGATCGCCTGTAAACGGGGTTGCGCGCGAGTTGCTTCTTGCAGGGTTTTTTTAAGAATGTCTGCATAAGTTAGTGAGTTATCCATTGGAGAATCGCCTTTTTGTGACCCAGTGGTTGACTAGATGGAAAATTCGGTATACTGTAGCAATCCCCTCTGAGTCTCAAAAGATAACGACCCCTTGTCTTGCTAGACTCCTTGTCTAGTAAGGACTTCAGTTTTTCCAAATCTAGAAAATTAATGAGGATTGCTATAATCAATACTTTGGACAGTTTTTTGGGTAGCGGCTAAAACCCGCATTCAACCGTTGGTGATTCAAAACTGTCCGGAGTATTGATAATAACTAACATAGTACTGTTTAGGAGTTTCAAAATGACAGATACAGTGACGACAATTGCGGCCGGAGCAATTCTAAAGCTTGCTTTTGATGAATTTATTAAGTCAAGTGCAGGTGAGGCTGCAAAAAGGTTAACTGGCGAAGCATTAGTTAAAGCGAATGCTTTGCGTAAAGAAATTTCTAATTACTTTTTTGACAAGAAGAACAGAAAAGCAACAGAAGCAATTGCCTTAATCGAAGAAACAGGTTCAGAAAATGCTTTTGGTAGACTGGAAGTTTATTTAGAGAATGCGATAGATGATGACTCTCTATTTGCTGCTCAATTGAGACTATTGGTGCAAGAAGTTGAGGTGTTGCGAACAGTAAAACAGGTAATGGTAGACGGACTAAAGACGGAAGATAGTCTAGAAGCTAAAGGTTTTATTCAGGAAACAACGATCAGTAGTGGAGTCGTAGAGCAGACAATGCTAAAAAATACAGAAGCCAAGAAAAAGGTACAGCTTACAGATTTTAAACAAAAGACTTAAATTATCAGTTACCTAGAGTCATACAGTAGACCTCTTGCAAAAATAATTAGGACGGGCAACATGCCCATCCCACAAGAGTTATTTTTTCTTCTGGGATGGGCATCTTGCCCGTCCCATCAATTGATGAAAAGGATTTTTGCAAGAGGTCTAATAGTTTTTTGCAAGATCAATTCCGTTCAGATAGCTACCTCTAAATCATCCAACGATCAGACTCTTATTTTTAAATAAATGAAGATAAGGGTTAGCAGTCTTAGTAAAATGGACAAAATGTAGTATGTCAATTAATGAACAAGATTCAGAAGAATTTCAAAAAACTATTCAGTTGTATGAGCGTCAGTTAGCAGATACAAGAGATGTTAAAAACAGAAATCTTGAAAACCAGGCACTGCGCTTAATTGGTACTACTTATCTTAGGGTTGGAAATTTTTATATATCTGCTTTGTACTTTGAACAACAATTATCAATTACCAAAGAACTAGGCGATCGTAATGGAGAGGGTGAAGCACTTGGAAATTTAGGACTATCTTTAAAGGGACAACGACAATATCAAGGTGCAATTAATTGCTTTGAAGAATTTCTAATACTTAGCAACGAAATAGATAGCCCGATTTGGAAATCGTGGGGTTTTAAGGAATTAGCTAATATTTATGAATTACTTTATCAATATGAATCGGCGGCTGAATATTATGAATTGCAATTGCCAATAATAAGAGATTTGGAAGATCGTGTACAAGAAGCTGACTCATTAAGAAATCTAGCAAATACTTATATAAATCTTGGTCGATTTCAGTCAGCAATTGAATTAGATGAAAAAGCTTTGACTATATATAAGGAATATGGAAATCGTATTGGAGAGGCTAATGTTCTTCTTGGTCTTGGCAGTTCATATCAGTCTTTAAGTGAATTTAAAAGATCGCTTCTCCTACGAGATAAAGCTTTAAATATTTATGAGGAGAGCGGTAACCTTGTTGGAAAAGCATATGCCTTTCAAGCTATTGGCTCAAGCTACGATCAATTGTGTAATCACTTGAAAGCGCTTGAGAATTATGAACAAGCTCTAGTTCTATTTCAGCAACTTGGAAATCGAACTGGAGAAGCTAGTCTTCTGTGCAATATGGGTAATACATATGGAAAGTTAAAGCAGTATGAAAAAGCCACTCAACTGCTTGAGCGATCATTTTTGATAACCAAAGAACAGGCAGATATTTCAGGAGAAGCATCTTGTTTAGGCTATCTTGGCTTCATTGCTCTATCACTCAACAAATATGAAAGAGCTTTAGAACTAAGTATTCATTGCCGAAAACTCTATGATGAAATAGGCAATATTTTTTGTGGTGCTTTTTATGGTTATTTTATTCAAGGAAAAGCCTTGTCAAATCTTGGCAATGAAAGAGTAGATGAAGCAATTGAAAATTTAAAAATAGCTCATCAACTATTATGGTCAACAGGCGATCGAAATTACATAAAGCAAGTTTCAGAAGAATTACATAAAAATGGAATTCGAGTAATACAAACTCTTATTGATGAGAGCAATATTGGAAATGTTTACATTAAAGGTTTTGAACAGAAAATAACTCGAAAAATTGTCAATAATTATGATCTTAAGCCTGGTGAGTTTTTTTCCACAATTATTGAAGAAGATTCAATTGTGGCAATTCAATCGATTTTGAGAAACGTTAATGCCGAAAATATCACTCTTGAAAATGTCACTCAGCTTATAGAAAAGATAACAGTTAATAATTATTTTGACAATGAGTTAGCAGAAATTTGTGTTTTGAGCCTTGCTACTTTATTTGAGTCTCAAGCTACTTTACAAGATAAAAAATTGCGAATCCTCCAAACACTTAAAGTATGTGCTGAAAGCCAGCATTTAACTATTAGTATAGTAGCTAAACAATGGCATGATAGACTTAATAATATGCGCGATCCTGAATGGGAAGATTTCTTATCACCTAACAGTAAACATGGACGGAAAACAAGAGAGAAAATAGGCTGGATTATGTTTGGTGCTGCTGTTGGGATTCCGGTTGGAAGTGCAGCTACAGTAGTATTTATGGAGTTTATTCGCGATCCAGATGAGCCAAGGACTGGTGAGAACAAAGCTCCCAATGCACCAAACTCTGATCCTTCTAACGAGGATGACTTAAAACCCAAACCTGGTGGAAGGAGAGATCCTAATGCACCAAATTCTGAGCCTTCTAACCAGGATAATTTACGGCGAAATCGAAGGGCATATCCCTTTGATAATGATTTGAGGAAGAAAAGATCCTTACCTCCCGATCCTAATACTCTGACTAGCCCAACACAGTCTCAACCATCGGAAAATCAATCTTCACGCCAGTCAGGAGGTTCAAATCTTTCCAATCTCAGACGAGACATGACTTCTGATTTAGATTCTTTGTCTCGGTCTAGAACTTCATCTCCCTCTGGTGGCAGTGGTGGCGGTGGCGGCGGTGGTTTTTCTTTATCTGACAGCCACTCATCTGGTGTTGTTCAAGATGGAAATAATATATCTGAAAGTAATTTTAGTACTATAGCAACAGAATTAGCTGGTTCTGGAGGAGGTAGTTCTGGCAGCAGCAGTTCTGGCGATTTTGTGATTGGTAGTTCTAGTGGCAATTCTGATAATATTGCAACAGGTGGCTCTAACGGAGGTTTTAGTGATTGTGGGGAGTGTGATGTTGGAGACTGTAGTGGTTGTGATGTTGGAGACTGTAGTGGTTGCGATTGTTTTATAGCTACCGCAGTTTATGGTAACTACAATGCACCACAAGTAGTTGTTCTAAGGCGTTTTCGAGATGAAAAACTCATACCACATCTTTGGGGAGGTTTATTGATCAATTTATACTACTATCTATCTCCACCCATTGCTCAGTGGCTCAAAAATTCACCAAGATTTGCAAAGCCAGTTCGTTATTTTCTTGATGTACTTATAACATGGCTAAATCGCTAGTTTCTAAACGGAATATACTCATAACAACAAGACGCAGAGGATTGCTATCCAATTTTCTGAGACTGATTGCACCGTTAGTTTTTTTTGCAGAGAAAGCTGGCTTGCGATTTATTCTAGATCTAATTGTTGTTTTTTTTGTCCGAATTTATCAGAAGTACCTCTCGCCTCGCAAAGGATTTTCCTGTGCTTACAGTAGACTGTATGGAGATGAGTCTTGTTCAGAATATTTTCGGCAAATAGTTAAATCTCAAGGTATTAACAAAGCAATTCCTCTCTTTCAAGAGCGATTACGGAAGTGCCAAATGGCGCATATGAAGTTGAAAACAATATGTTTGTGTAAAGGGAAAAGATCTAAAGCTAAAACTAAGATAAAAAATTTCCTTTTATTTAGAAATGGTAGCCTAACAAAGCTGTTGCAGTGGACATTTCGTAGATATTGGTGGTGATGTAAAGGTTTATGTGCTGTCGCTGAACAGCAGCCTTCCCTAACAGGTGAAACCCGATCGCCCGCAACTTCTTGGAATTGCTCGCCCCTTTCCCATATCCCAGAAAAATACAGCCATTCAACTTAGAAAAAACACGAATACGCAACGCTGACTAACCATCGCCTTGAATCTCAATAGTATAACTGTAGCCCTGTTCAGTCAGAAACAGTTGGCGGTGTCGGGCAAAATCCTCCTCGCAAGTTTGTAGCGAGACTAATGTATAAAAACTCGCAGTATGTCCGTCAGATTTCGGGCGGAGAATTCGTCCGAGGCGCTGCGCTTCTTCTTGGCGAGAACCATACTTTCCCGATACCTGAATCAACACATCGGCATCGGGTAAATCAACGGCAAAATTGCCCACGCGAGATAGAATTAATCCAGGAATCTCTTTGTGACGGAATGCTTCGTACAACCGATCGCGCTCAGCCTGTTTTGTCTTCCCCGTAATCAGCGGTAATTGGGTAACTAGGGCGATCGCATCTAACTGTTCGAGATACTCACCAATAATTAAAATACGGTGTCCCGCCTCCTTTTGCAACAAACTTTGCACCACATCCAACTTACCCGGATTTTCCGCAGCAATCCGAAACTGACTGCGGCGGGGCGCTAGGGCATATTCCATTTTTTCTGCCTCATTTTGGGCGACGCGGATTTCCGTACAATTGGCAGTGGCAATAAATCCCTGTCCTTCCAATTCGCGCCAAGGTACGTCATAGCGTTTCGGGCCAATCAACGTGAACACATCCCCTTCTTTCCCGTCTTCGCGAATCAATGTCGCAGTTAAACCTAACCTGCGTCGTGCTTGTAATTCAGCGGTAATCCGAAATATCGGCGCAGGTAATAGATGGACTTCATCATAAATAATCAGTCCCCAGGATTGGGCATTAAATAACTCGAAATGCGGGAATTCATCATCTTTAGTCGATCGATAACTTAGCATTTGGTAAGTCGATAGGGTGACAGCAGCCGTCTGCTTGCTGACACTGCTGTACTCGGCGATCGCATCCTCAGTTAAACTTGTTTTGTCTAATATTTCCCTCCGCCACTGGTGCACCGAAGTCAAACTGCTGGTGAGAATCAATGTTTTTTGCTTTACCAAACTCATCGCAATCATCCCCACAATCGTCTTACCAGCCCCGCAGGGTAGGACGATCGTACCGCTGCCACCTCTTACCTCTCCCCCTTGATAGAATGCCTCTACAGCTTCTTTTTGATAGGTACGCAAAGTAAAGGGTAAGTCGCCCAAAGTACGATCGCGCAACGCAATTGCCAACTCCGCACCCTCGACATATCCAGCTAAATCTTCCGCCGGATAACCCACTGCTAGCAAAGCTTGTTTGAGTACACCGCGATTCCCCGCATCGACTTGAAAACAAAGATCCGAAATCCGCTTACCTAACAGCGGTTTTACGCGATCGTCCCGCACTAACAACTCCGTCAGCGGGCGATCGGCAATCCGCAGTTGTAAATCGGGATTTTCCGCATCAATCCTTTCAATTACCGTCAATCCGTAGCGCGTACCAAGCAGTTCGATTTCCTGCGCTACCGACTCAGGAATGTCATATTTAGCATACTTTCGCAAAGCTGCGATCATCAATTCAACTAACATTCCCGCCGCCCGCGCATTCCACACGCTGAGGGGCGTGATGCGATAGGTGTGGATGTGTTCGGGACTTTTGATTAATTCGGCAAAGGGGGCGATCGCTTCTCGCGCCTGTTGTGCTGTAGGGGCGTGAACTTCTAATAAGATCGATCGATCGCTTTGCACGATCAAAGCATTTTCGGGAACATAATTCATGGCTTGTTTCGATTGATAGATGAACCGCAGATCAACGCAGATGGTTTTAACTGAGATATTGCACCATTTTCAATTAGCCTTTTGTGAACAGGCAAGATGCCTGTTCCACAAAGAGTTGATTTCTTGTGGAACAGGCATCTTGCCTGTTCCTGACAATGGTGCAAGATGTGAGTTTTAAGAGGTTTTTTGACTTTGGCAATTTTGTCTAATACTATCTATCCCGCTGGGGTAAGACGTAGCCGATCTGTCGCAGGGCGTTGCGAAATTTAGCTTCCTGGAATAATGGAACTGCTAAACTCCGATCGCCCGCTAGCTGACAGAATTTTTTGGTGCGGGAATCATTGGCAATCAACACAGCTAAATGGGCGTTTTTACATTCGATTAACTTGACAGTTCCTGCATCTTGCAAACTATTCGACCGTTCTGTAACATCCGTCAGAAATTGCTGTACGGTTTCCGGTAGCGGTTCCATACTTCTTGTCTCTAAAACTTCTTTAAATTCTGCTAGCGGGTATCCAGCTTCAATGGCGGTAAATAGCTTTTGTCGATCGAGTTGCCAGACGACATCAGAAACTTTTTTAGTATACAGATCGAGGACGATCGCATCTGATGCCGCGATGCCTTCTCCTGCTACAACAATATCTAAATTGGGCAGTACGCGCAGTGTTTGACGGAACTCAATTGCTGGCGGGGTGTAATTGTGAGTCAATCCCAAACAGAAAGCCCCCAAAGCTGTCAGGCGAAAAGAGATTAAGCCGTCGTAGCGGCTGAGAAATCTCAAATCGTCCGTTCCCCAAAGATCGTCAAAATCGCTGGGTACGAGGGACGGATCGGCATAGGCAACATCAATTATTCCCAGAGTAGCAACATACTCAAACAACAGGCAGCGCATATATCTTTCTTGCAGGATATGCCAATCGTGACTGCCCGAATATCCTAAGTTACCATACCCAAATTCAGAAATGTAGAGATTTTCGGGATCGCGCGTTACTTCAAACCGATTGCCCGTTGCCAACATATACTTGCTAAATTCGCTAAACAGAATCCATTTACCGACAGGACATTCTGCTAGCCTTGAGGCGATCGTCTCTCTCCGCCCCGCCACCGGTGTCATGCCGCGCGCCCCCTTGCCCGTTTGTCCTTTAATCGCATCAATGCGGCGAAATTCATCAAAAGAGTTTGTTTTTAACCAGCGCTTCCATGCTGTCTGCAATCCTTTGCTAGGTGATTCTTGCAAAGCTTTCTGTCCCGCTTTGGTCAAAACTAGCTTTTTGCCCGATTGTTCGGCGAATTTGCTCGCTTGGGCGATCGCGGCCCAAGCAAAGGATTTGATGTTACCAACCTCGTAGAATATATCGCCCTTTTCCAAGGTAGCTTGGCGCTGTTCGTCGTTATAAAAATCACCCCCTTGCAATACGGCGGCGATCGCTTTCAGAGTTGCGGCACCAGGTAATGCGGTTTTCTCACTAACCGCAACTTTGCCCGACTGAATTAGACGCAAAACTGCTTCCAAATCCTTTGGGGCTGCCCGTTCCATTTCAAAAATTGTCAAAGGAAGTTCGTACTCGGATACCTCTATTTTAGATGTACGAAAGTTCTGTTTTTCTACACGAACCATAAAATTATCTGGCAGTACATCGCCAACCAGATTTAAGGAAGTTGCTTGGGGTTTTGGCACAAACTTCAGCAATTTTTCTTCAAGATCGTAGGGTATCGCAGCGCCGTAGAAGAACAAGCATAGTAGGGATGGTTCTCGGTTGTATCCATAGCGATCGCTCTTTCCCCAGTTTGGTTGTTGTCCGTATTTCGCCACAAATACATCGGCATCATAGCCACCACCTGGCCCATGTATAACTTCCGCTACGGCCGCTTTTTGCAGGTCGTCTAATTGCGCCCAAACTTGCTTGAGTTTTTGTCCCTGCATTTGCTGTTTAATCCCAGCAACCAGGTCAGCTTTGCGGGTTAATTTGCGATCGCCCGACAACAGTGCATTCAGCTTTTTTAAATCTTCAACAATTATTCCTTCGAGTGCCTCTTGGAGGGTAGTAACATTATCTAGGCTTTGGTAACGCGGCATATTTTTTGGCAATGCGCCTGCTGCAAAATTGTTTGTGCTATCAACTATAACAACTTTCCCCGATTTGTAATTTGAATTTTTGTTACAAAATTCAGCAGTATGGTTTAATATTTATTGTTAAACACACGCTAATTTTATCTGATAAATTACCAGAAAGAATTGGTTTAAAGCCGGAACACTGCTGGGGATAAATTAAAAGAAGACTATTCATTAGACCTCTTGCAAAAGTCCTTTTAATCAAATTTTGGAACGGGCTCTCCGGCCCATTCCACAAGAAAAAAACTTTTTGTGGGATGGGCATCTTGCCCGTCCCAGCTATTTTTGCAAGAGGTCTATTACTCCAATCCTCTTCCTTCCAGGTAGAGGTCGCTATCAACTGTCAACTGTCAACTGTCAACTGTCAACTGAAATAATTAGGCAATCTAAAAAAGTCGGGATTGCACAACTACTCTAGAACGTAGAGTGCGTCGCTACCAACAATCTCCAAGCAGCTTGAATATCTCGTGGCGACGCACCATACAATTAGTCGATCGAAACTGACAGAGTGTAACTGGCGCCTCCTCGTTCCGTACCGATGACTATCTGATATTCTCCCGTCTGGGGCAATTTTCCAGACCAGCTTTTTTCTCCTTCAACTACGGCGTTTGTATTGGGATCGACAACCTTAAAAACAGCATTTCCCTCAACTGATTGGATCTCAACATTCATGGTTTGACCTTCTTTGGCGTTAATCAGATAAATCATGACTTCGCCGCGCGCTACTCCTCCTTTTACTTCCGCTGAACTAGCACCGCGCTTAAACTGAATCTTCTGCTGGCGCTGACTCATTAAAATCGCCGGTGTTTCCGGGATGGGTGCGGTGGGAACAATGCTGGATACAGCCTTTACTGAAGCCGGAAAAATCGCATAGGCACTTAAGCAGATTATCAAAATATTTAGCGGGTGTTTGAAAGTTTTTGCTGGTTTGTTCATGGGAGTTTAACGCTATGAGTGAAATGGATTTACTTATATGATTATAGCTGAGTCGCCTTGTCTGCGTGCGATCGCCCTTGCCGATCGACTAATTTTAGCTTTTGCAAACTGTCAATCGATTTGATATCTGAGATTTTAGATTGAAGCCCCAGATGTGGGATAATTTTGTACGATCGGGACTTACGCATTACTGTAAAGTGGCCGGCAGGCGCCCAAAAGTACGATCGCCCGTCAGCCGTGTTACCAAAAAAAATTGCCAGTCCAAGACGCACAAACACCTTCAGAAACCCGGTTTCTTGACAAAAAACTACGCTTTCAAACAGATTCCCCGACAAGAAACCCGGTTTCTGACCCACTGTGCGTAAGTTCTGTTTGCACAATTCCTAATTATCACAAACCAGACGATATGACTCAAAACCCAACCGCAACCTACCGCACCGAAAGCGACTCGATGGGAGACAAACAAATCCCATCTACAGTCTACTACGGCATTCAAACCCTGCGCGCTATCGAAAATTTTCCGATTAGCGGGATTAAGCCTTTATCAACTTACGTTGATGCTTGTGTTTTAATTAAGAAAGCAACGGCGATCGCCAATGGCGAACTCGGCTGCATTCCCCAAGACATCAGTCAAGCAATTATCGAAGCAGCCGACGAAATCCTAGCTGGCAAATTGCGCGATCAATTTGTGGTTGATGTCTACCAAGCAGGCGCTGGAACTTCTCACCACATGAATGTTAATGAAGTTCTTTCCAATCGCGCTTTGGAAATTATGGGCGAGGAAAAAGGCAACTACAAGCGCGTCAGTCCTAACGATCATGTAAACTACGGTCAATCGACAAATGATGTGATTCCGACTGCGATTCGGATCGGCGGACTTTTGGCATTAGAAAAAACTCTTTTTCCGGCTTTGTCGGAGGCCGTAGTCGCCCTTGACAACAAAGCCGAAGAATTCCAAGATATCGTCAAATCCGGTCGCACTCATATGCAAGATGCTGTGCCGGTTCGACTGGGCGAAACCTTCCGCTCTTGGGCGCAAATTCTTAGAGAACATACCTTGAGAATTCAAACTGCATCGGGGGATTTGACATTTTTGGGATTGGGCGGTAGTGCGGTGGGAACTGGCTTAAATACTCATCCTGAATACTGTCAAAAAGTTGCTCAAATTCTCTCGAAATTGATCGAAAAACCTCTGAAGCCAGCACCGAATTTAATGGCTGCTATGCAGAGTATGGCACCGTTTGTAAATGTGTCCGGTTCACTGCGAAATCTCGCTCAAGATTGCGTTAAAATCTCCCACGACTTGCGTTTGATGGACTCAGGGCCGAAAACGGGTTTGAAAGAAATTCAACTGCCTCCCGTGCAACCCGGTTCGTCCATTATGCCGGGAAAATACAACCCTGTGATGGCAGAAATGACATCGATGGTTTGTTTTCAAGTGATGGGTTACGATAGCGCGATCGCCCTTGCAGCCCAAGCGGGACAATTAGAATTGAACGTGATGATGCCCCTAATCGCCTACAATCTCATTCACAGCATCGAAATTTTAGGCAATACGATTAGCGCCCTGAGTACCAAATGTCTCGCAAAAATTGAAGCAAAGGGCGATCGGTGTCTCGCCTACGCAGAAGGTAGTCTCGCCCTCGTTACCGCCCTCAACACTCACATTGGCTATCTCAACGCCGCCGCCGTCGCTAAAGAATCTCTAGAAACTGGCAAATCTTTGCGGCAAATTGTGCTAGAAAGGGGTTTAATGAGTGCAGAAGACTTGGCAAAAGTTCTAGATTTAGAGAAAATGAGTGCGATGCCAATATCATCTGCTAACCCTTAGCCACAAGATGGCAGTATTCTTTCAGAGTCTCAAGTTTAGGAGCAAAATTTATGCGCGCCGGTTCATTTGCCCAATTAACTCAAGATAAAGAGAACACAACTCAAGTCACATTTCATTATGTGGAAGGTCACACAGAAACCTTTACTATTCCGATGCCTGCACAAGAATTTCAAGAGGAAGTGCTGCATTTATTAAATCTACCTTGGTTGACTTTTCATTTAGTCGATCAAACGGTTTTTATCTGCACTGCTAGGTTGGTAAAAGTGGAAGTAAAACCGGCCATCCCTCAACTGCAAGGTCAAGGAGTATTCTCTAACTCGCTGCGAGTTAGTACCATGCAGCGGGCTGCTGCTGGTAGATTGCCGATGTCTTAAAAGTAAGGTTCGCAGTAAGAAATTGGGCATTGGGAATCGGGCATTGGGCATTGGAAATATATAATTATTGCCAATTTCTAATAACTATTCCCCATTCCCCATTACCCATTCCCAGTTCCCCATTCCCCATTCCCCATTCCCACTATGTCTGCTGTTAGTTTAATTAGGGCCAATTCATACGATCGCCAAATCTTGCAAGCATCTTTAGAAAGTTTGCTCGCACCTCTGGGCGGAATCTCGGCTTTTGTCAAATCGGGCGATCGGGTTTTACTCAAACCCAATCTCCTGACAGGTTCTCGCCCTACAAAAGAATGCGTCACCCGCCCAGAATTGGTTTACTGTGTGGCTAAAATGGTCATAGAAGCGGGAGGAAAACCGTTTTTAGGCGACAGTCCGGCTTTTGGTAGCGCAATGGGTGTAGCCAAAGCCAACGGTTATTTGCCGCTGTTGGAAGAACTGAATTTGCCAGTAGTTGAGTTTCAAGGAAAACGCTACGAAACTGTCAGCGAAGATTTCAATCATCTGCGAATTTGCAAAGAAGCAATGGAAGCGGATGTCGTGATTAATTTGCCAAAACTAAAATCTCACGTTCAATTAACGGTGACAATGGGCGTGAAAAATTTGTTCGGCTGCGTCCCCGGCAAAATGAAGGCTTGGTGGCACATGGAAGCCGGCAAAGATAGCGCCAGATTCGGTGAAATGCTGGTAGAAACTGCCCGGGCAATTAACCCAAATTTGACGATTTTGGATGGAATTATCGGTCACGAAGGTAACGGGCCAAGCGGCGGCGAACCTAAGTTTTTGGGAATTTTGGGCGCGTCTGATGATGTCTTTGCTTTGGACAGGACTTTAGTTGAAATTATTAATGTAGATCCGGCGGCGGTTCCGACTGTAGCTGCGGCGATGAGATTGGGACTTTGCTCGAATTTAGAGGCGATTGATTTTCCGCTTTTGCAGCCGGAAACTCTCAAGGTTTTGGATTGGAAGCTACCGGAAAGTATGATGCCGATCGACTTTGGTATGCCGCGGGTGGTTAAGTCGGCCTTTAAGCACCTTTATATCCGGTTTATCAAAGAAAAGTTCAGCATCAAGGCTTCGCATTAGCGAAGAGAGAAGGGATAAAATTTCTTTTTTTTATTCCTTCTGCTTCGCCTTAAATTGTAAAGAAATATTATTATTATTATAATTATGTTACAACATATCTATTTATGTAAACTTTTAATAAATTTTTTATAACTCTATGGTTTCAGTAGGTATGCTGTATTAAACCGCATAATGTAACACTATGTAAACAGATTTAAGTCAGCCAGTAGAGATCATTTGGAGACTTTGCCCTCGTTTACCTATGGGCGCTTTTTCGCGCCGATTTACTTCAAGCATTGGTCTCGCCGTATTCGCAACTCGCGCTCATTCTTGCTACATAGGAGCAGTTAGAGGTTTTTACATAAATATAAACACTTATAACAGCCCTTTCTTTAACCAAATTTACCCTAAAGTTGCGCTTTTCTTTATAATTGACCGCTAAATTATAAAGATTGAGTAAAGCTCGGAAAAGGTGATTGACACTTATACGTAGATCGCAGATGATTGCGACATATCAAACAGACCTCACCTTAAATAATAAAGGTCTAATTCAGTTGCTGGCTCCATCTTAAGTATTAGATATCTTCGAAACAGAGTCTGAAATTCTTCTCGTATCAGGCGAAATTTAAATTCGGTAGATGTCGGTTATATCGAGCAACAGCCCTTGCCAAGTAAACCAAAGATTCACTACCGCATCAACAGTAAAAAATTAAAATAAGGAAGTAATTAACCTATGCTTACTAAGAACAATCTGACAATCTTACAGCCACTCAAAGCTAAGCTTTTGCCAAACGGTGAAGTTTTACTCACCCGCAAATTGATTGAAGCAGTTGGTGAGTTAGCTAAGTATTGGTTTGGTTCCATTACGGTGATGATGGAAGAAACCAAAGAAGACAACGACCAGATAGATTCAAAAATATTCAAAGTTGATGAATTGCCATTCCAACTGGAAATAATTTCTTTTGCTAAAATCACCCCAGCTTTACTACATCAGCATCAGAGTTCGCTGGTATTGGCTGTCCCCGAATACAGACAGAACCATATCAGTAAAGTGTGTAAAATAGCGGGAGTACCGTGTATTTACGTGTCCGAATACAGTCTGAAAACTCGGAAACAGATAGTGAATGTGAGTACGAGTAATCCCTTGCTCCGCTTGCGAAAAATTATTTGGACTTACACTCAGGAATATAAGCAGCGCAAGGCGATCGCAATGGCAGATGGATTGCAGTCCAACGGCACCCCTACCTACCAAGAATACAAGCATATCAATCGCAAGCCACTGTTTTTCTTTGACACGCGGATTAGCGAGGAGATGTTAGCAACAGAAGCTGAGATTGAAGGGCGCACTAAAAACCGCTCTCAAGATATGCCTCTGCGGCTAGTATTTTCAGGTCGCCTAATTAAGATGAAAGGAGCAGATCATTTACTTGAGGTCGCTAGAGAACTCAAACAACTGAAGGTGAAATTTGAAATGTTCATCAGTGGTATTGGTGAATTAGAAGAGATGATGCACCAGCAAATAGCTGCCAATCAACTTAATGATTGCGTGAAGATGCTCGGAGTGCCGGACTTTAAAACAGAGTTTTTCCCCTTTGTGAAAAACAATATTGATTTGTTTGTTTGCTGTCACCGGCAGGGCGATCCTTCTTGTACTTACATAGAAACTATGGCTGGTGGCGTGCCCATTGTTGGGTATGCTAACGAAGCATTCCAGGGAATTGCAGAAATGTCGGAGACAGGATGGGTTGTGCCAATGAATCAGCCTAAGCAGATGGCGAAGAAAATTGCAGAACTCAGCCACAACCGGGAAGAAATTAAATTGATGTCGTTGAAGTCGCTGAAGTTTGCTCAACAGCACACATTTGAGAAGACTTTTCAAGCGCGCATAAAACATATGCAGGCTATTGCCTACTCAACGAGGCCTAATCAAGTCACCCAAAGTCCAGTATGTGATGCTCCGGAGATGGTTTAGGCGTACCGTCAACTGCCTTAAGAATCCTTCGGTCTATGATTGAGACTGGTTTCATTAAAGTAGCCACGGAAATTGGAGGTTTTGTAAAGGCAATGGTTGATGTGAGCGATCGCCCTTAGATTTAGATATTTTTTTCGTAATTGCTCAACTAGGGGAAAAAAGGGAGCCATCAATAGAGAGAGCTTGTTGAATAGATTGATAAGCAGTTAAACCTTGACGCTTCCCAGTATTGACAACTGAACGAACGGCAGCTTTCCAAATCTCTGCCCCATTCCGAACGAAAGCCATTAGTCACACGGCAAAATATTACACTCACCCGAATCGCCTGCTCACTACTACATTCGTGACAAGTTAAGACTTTGCTACATTTGTCAATCAGCAATAATACTCAAAATAGTGCTGTTTGAAGAGTGGAAAATTCGCGATTTGGGGTCAGCGGGCATCAATATGGCGCTCCGCACGCTCGCACGAGCGCCCAAGTTTCCGTTTTTCACCCCATATTTGAAGAAAATTTGAGCATAATTGCTGATTGACAAATGCTTCCCTAGTTTAACTTGTCAGCAATGATTTTTGAGGGCTTAATGTTGGGCTTGAATCCTTTAGAGGGTGGAGTGCTGGAATTTTTGCTAGTTTTTTTGGGAGATGGGCCTAGTTTTGGTTGGTCTGTGCTTGCTAACGCTGCGGTTAGTTTTTGGATTTTCTCCCATAGCTCTACTATCAAGACTTCTTTTGCCTCGTTCGATAGCTGTTTTAGGTCTGGGAGTTTTTCCATTCCTTCATCTAATGTCTATCTTGTCTTCTTGTCAAGGGGGTTGAGCAATTACGTGAAAACTGACAATTCACAAAAGTTCGGGAAATTTCAACCATACAATACTTCTTCCACAGGTGGCGTCGCGTCTTTGGGGTCGAACTCTTTGATTTTCAAAGCTTGCAGCAAAAACAGCCAGATATAAAGCGGATTCAAAAAAACATACCGCTGCCAGAGCCGTTTGGGTTCTTTAATCAACCGAAACAGCCATTCCAAACCTATCTTAGATAAAAACTCAGGAGATTTAGCCAAATTACCCGCATGAAAATCGTAAGCAGCACCTACAGCAATCAGCGGCATTGATAAGTCGTCCCGGTATTCGTAAGCCCAGACTTCTTGTCGCGGACACCCCAAACCGACAAAAGTAATTGCTGCACCGCTATCGCGAATTTGCTGCGCAATTTCTTGTTTCTCTTCGGCCGAAACCTTCCTAAATTTAGAAGGCTGAGTTCCAGCAATAATTAACTTGGGAAAACGCTGGCAGAGATTGCGAGATAAAGCCTCCAGTACAGAAGCTTGAGAGCCGTACAAATAGATAGATAATCCTTCTTCTGCCGCACGTTCGCAGATTTGTAACATCGCATTCGGCCCGCAAACTCGATCGGGCAATTCCGTATTGTAAAGCAAATTTAACGCCCACCTGACCGGCTGTCCGTCTGGCAATACTAAATCAATGTGATTGATCCGATAGCGGTGAGTGCTGTCAAGAACCCCAGTCATTACCCCGTGAACCGCTAGAGCCGAAACAGACATTGGTTCTCCGGCGCTGGCTGCCGCAATAATTTTGTTGACAGCAGCTTCATAATTAACGGCATTTACTAATATGCCGAGTACACTTTTTTTCCCTTTATCAATCATGGAACACCTCTTTAAGCCAACGCTCGCCGTTACATTCATAAATCTCCTTTAGAATTTGTTTAACGTTGTATTCAATCGTTTACCACAATTCTCAGCACATTTTCGGTCAATCATTCTACTCCTCTTTCAGCCAACGCTCGCGGTTACATTCATAAATTTCCTGTAGGATTTGTTTAACGTTATATTTCATTTTCCAGTCAGGATAGTGACTGGCGAATTTTGAATTGTCGCTAATCCACCAAATGTGATCGCCCATGCGATTCCCTTCAGCATAAGTCCAATTGAATTTGCGTTCGGCAATTTCCTCCGACATCTGAATGGCTTCTACCATCGAACAGTTGCTGTACCTGCCTCCTCCTGTATTATAAACTTCGCCGCTTCTGGGAGCTTTATAAAATTCATAAAATGCTGCAATTAAATCAGCACTGTGAATGTTATCGCGGACTTGCTTTCCTTTGTAGCCAAACACGGTGTAAGCAGTCCCCATTGCGGCACACTTCATTAAATAAGCTAAAAACCCATGCAATTGAGTACCAGAGTGATTGGGTCCCGTGAGACATCCGCCGCGAAAACAGGCAGTCTTCATATTAAAATAGCGCCCGTATTCCTGCACTAAAACGTCTGCCGCTACTTTAGAAGCACCAAATAAACTGTGTAGCGTCTGGTCAATTGACATATCCTCTCGGATACCCCCTGCGTAGGTATGGTTAGGATCGATTTCCCAACGATGTTCCAATTCTACCAGGGGCAAACGGTTAGGCGTATCGCCGTAAACTTTGTTAGTTGAAGTAAAAATAAACGGAGCTTCTATTGCATATTGCCTGGTAGATTCTAAAAGATTGAGAGTCCCGTTGGCATTAACAGTAAAATCTGTGAGAGGCTCCCGCGCTGCCCAATCGTGAGAGGGCTGAGCTGCGGTATGAATTACTAACTTAATATCGGAACCATACTGCTTAAAAACCTTGGCAATTGCTTCACCATCCCGGATATCTACTTCGACATGGTGATATTTGTCTTTTAAGGAATGTTCGAGCCGCTCCCTATTCCAAGTGGTAGATGCTTCGTCGCCAAAAAATACGCGGCGCATATCATTGTCAATTCCTACCACGTCTAATCCCTGTTTAGCAAAGAACTTACACGCCTCCGAGCCAATTAAACCCGCCGATCCAGTAATGATTGCAACGCTCACGTTTCACCGCCTGAAAAAATAGAGTTTTCTTTGTTTTGCGAGATCGAATAAATCAGAATTTATCCTGATTTCCCCTCGAATACATCTTGGCACAATTCGGCAAAGAATTTACCTTTTATATTCCAATCATAGATTTCCCTGACGCGCTTTTGACCGGCTCGACCCAAGCGATCTCGCAATTCACGATCGTGCGCTAAACATACTATAGCCTCTGCTAGACCTTTCACAGCGCGATCGGGGTCAGTAGCAGCCACTTTAATGCCAGTTTCAGCAGTCACTTGAGTCGCAGGGCCGCCCAAATCCAAACAAATCGTCGGACGGCCAACTCCCATCATTTCCGTGCAGACAAAACCGCCAGAGTCGTGCAAACTGGGATGGAGGAGAACGTGAGACTCCGCCATTTTAGAAAGAGTTTCAGTGCGCGGTAAAGCTCCCCAAAAATGTACTTTATTTGCCAGTCCCAATTCTGTTACCAAAGCTTCTAAACGCTGTCTTTCCGGGCCGTCTCCGACAATCCAATATTCCGATTGTTCTACCTTCGCCTCCGCAAATGCACGGAGTCCCAAGTGCACCCCTTTCCAGTGTAATAGACGACCGACGCTGATAAATCTAATTGGTCGATCCGGCGGGGTTGGAAATTTTTCTAGTTCCTGAATTTCCTGCTGCGACAAACCGACTTGCGAGAAAATTTTCACGTTTTTTGCTTTGAGAAATCGCAGTCTGGCTGCTGTTTCTTCGGTAGTGGCTAGGGCCACCGCACTGCGGCGCGCCGTCAGCCCCACAAACGGATCGCGTTCTCCTGCGCTTTGAGCCAATGCTCGCAGCGTTTCGTAAATTTTGCCCCGGCGGCTAAAATCTTGCCAAAAAGGCTTTGGTGCTGCTTCTGCACCCCCCACAGGCCCCCAAATAAAAGGATGCGGCAACAGCGCCAGGAAACTTGGAGACCAATGTTTGACATAAGTTACGTGGTGTACTATGTCAAAACCGATTTCGCGATCGAGCTTTCGAGCGATAAAATAAGCCCAGATTTGCCACAAATAGTAGTGAAGTTGCAGCAATCCCTGTTTTCCCTTCCAATCTTCGCTCCACCCGAACGGATCGAAATAAACAAAGTGCAGATTGGGCACTGGATTGCGTTCTAGTTCTGCTTCAATGTACGATCGACAAAACGTGCGAGTAAACACCCAACTTTCGTGATGTTTAGCAGCTTGGATAACAGTATTCCATCCTACTCCCTCTTCGGAACCCAGATTTGGTTCGCAAGCAAAGGCAGATAATAAAACTTTCATTGTTAATTGGTAATTGGTAATCGGGCATCGGGCATCGGGCTTTGGAGGTAAAATCTGGAAAATTATTGGTAACAAATAACGAATAACCAGTAACTAATAACAACTGTCAACCGTCAACTGTCAACTGTCAACTGACTTCATCAAAAAAGATGTAACTTCGATATAAGCTTTTGCTGCTGTTTCAGGACTTTTTTGAGAAATTAGCTGTCGCGAACTCTCTCCCATCGATTCTATCAAATCAGGACTATCTATAAAAATCCGCATTTTTTCGGACAACTCCTTAGCATTGGCAGGATCGAAAATATAACCGTTTTCCCCTTCCGCGATTAACTCGCAGGAAGCTGCACCGTTAGAACACAATACCGGTTTCCCAAACACCATCGCTTCCGGTACAACCATTCCCCACACATCCTCAAAAGTAGGAAACACAAAAATATCAGCTTGCTGAAAATAACCTCCCAAACTTCCGTAATCAACCCATCCCACCCAGTTTACTTGCTCTGAGAAATCTTGCTCTTTAATAAAAGCTTCCAACTCATCTCGCTGGTCGCCCTTGCCAACAATTAATAAAGTATAATCAGAATATCCCTGCTTTTTGAGCATGGCACAAGCTTCTAACAGTGTCTTAATTCCTTTTCTAGCTGTGATCCTTCCCACATATAAAAAAATTGGCCGTTTGATATCTAAATTTAGCGGCTTTGTTGTTGCCAAAGGTTTCAGCAGCGTTTCGGCATCTGGAACTAAATAAGTTCTAGTAAAAACTTTATCTTCCGGTGCATTGAGAACTTCCACCAAATATCTTTTCCCTGCTTGGCTGTTAGAAACAAAAGCATCGGCAAACTTAGCTAGAATGCGTCTTGCGTATGTCCGAAAACTCGAATCTCGAAAATCTGTGTTCGGGGAACTGCCATCATAAATAATTGCAACTCGCCATTGACAAAGCGGTTTGAGCAGGATAACCAAGACAGTCCACAAAGAAAAAGCTTGAGGAAAAACTACTTGAGGTCTAAATTTAAGCAAGTGACCGATTATACTAGGCGACACTGCGATAAAACCGCGATCGTACCCTGTTTCTATTTTTTGGGTCTCGACAAATTTCGTCTCCCCTACCAACTGAATTGCTGATGCTCCCGGTAGCGTCGGATCGAACCCTGACCAAACGCGACCAGTATAAAACACGGTATTCTTAAATACTTTTGTAAATTCTCTCAATACTGGCTGCCAATATGCACCCAATTCTACTTCTGGAACCAGCCAAGCGACGCGCAAATCACCTCGATCTACCATCCTATTCACCTTCGGTTTTGTTTTTAGTTAATCCCAGCTTGCTCAAAACAGAAAACCAAACCAACCTTCTATAAGGTAGCAACCAATACATTGGCCAGAATAAACCACCGTGACGCTGAGCAAATACTTTCCACTCTTCCCAGGGTTGAAGGGTAGCATCTTTAAAAGCTAAACCCTTGGGTTGGTTCATTTTTTGCAAGCCTTCACTCATATTGGCGGCCGCTATTTTTGTTGACTGCGGATTGGGCGAACAGGTTCCTTGATAGCCCGGAGCTATCCAAACTGTACAGCCTTTTTGTCGGGCCCGCAGCCCGTATTCCCAATCTGATAAATAATGAATAAAGGCTGGATCGAGATTACCAACAAGTTCAACGACGCTGCGGGGAATTAACACGCAGTTACCATTCATGCTGTCACAAGGCTGAGCTGCTTTTGTAGGTTCGAGGAAGCGAAATTTAAAGGGAAGTAATGGTGTAATTTTGACTATGCCGCCGTAAGTAAAATCACTGGTTTCAGGATCGCGAGTAGAGCCGGCGACGATCGCCTTTTTTTCTCCTTTTTTAATTAGCTCGCTACTGGTTGTCAGCAGGACGTTTAAAGCTTCTGGATCGAGCACGGTGTCGTCGTTGAGCCAGAGATAGTAGTCTGGATCGTCTTTCATGGCTTCGCTGAAAGCAACACGCATTCCTCCATTCCAAAATAAGTTACCATCTCCGGCAAAAATCTTGACTTGAGGATATGTTTGCTGTACTGCTTCGGCTGTGCCATCGGTGCTGCCGTCATCTACCAGATAAGCATTGAGTGCAATTTCACTTGTTAATATTTGCTTAAACAGCGACTCTAGAGTGGCCAAAGTCTTTAACTTGCGGTTATGGCAAGTCATCAGGACTGCTATACTTATCTGCTCCATCTCTATCAAATATTTGGCTGTTCGTGAAAAATTGGTATAAAATTGTCCTCTGGCGATCGACAATGCCGATCGATTTCGAGTCCTATACAATTATTAACTCAATTTGTCCCAACTATCAATATATTTACTCAATCATTTATTTTTTGATTTTCCAGCTTTGTCCCGAGTCTAATTTCTTAAGAAGTTATTGTAGCAATCAACACGTCGCACTCTCCGAAAATATACCAATAAATACCCAAAAACTGGCATTCTCTATACCTTACAAGTGATACGTTTAGTTAGTTTGACCTAGTTAGCAGCTTGGCTAACTTCTTCATAAAGTTTTTTGTACTCGCGAGCTTGCACTTCTAATGTAAACTTTGCTTCAACTTTCAAGCGAGCGTTGCGACAAAGCTTTTGGTGTCGCTCTGAATCTTCTAGCACCCAAGCAATCCCTCGCGCTAAATCCTCACTATCATAAGGTTGAGCTAAATAGCCATTTTGCTCGCGATCGACAATATCTTTTAATCCCGTCACATCAAAAGCCACCACAGGCGTACCGCAAGCGAGCGCTTCCGATGCCGTCTGACCAAAAGCTTCGTACCGCGACGGTACAACCATCACATCAGCCGCGGCATAAACTTTTGCTAAATTTTCATCTTCCAACCTGCCTAAATAATGAATTTTAAAACCAACATCGATCGGACTTTCAGGCTCAGAAGAACCAAAAACCAAAAGTTCAATTTTATCTTGCCATCCCGACTTACTGAGGCTTTGCAAAGCCGGAACTAGCAACGGAAAACCCTTCCAGCGATCGCCCGTTCCCTCCATCGCCCCAAACAACACCAACTGTTTATTTTGAGGCAAATTCAAACTATCTCTCACCTGCGGGCGGTTCAGCGGTTTGTAGAGTTCAGCATCAAGACCATTAGCAATTACTTTAACTGGATATTTTTCAAACAAAGAACTAGATTTCGCACATTCAGCCAACCAATGACTCGGAGTTACCAAAGTCAGATCCAAATTTTGCCAAGATGACGCTTTTCGCTGCCAAATCCAACGAGAAATATCAGTATCTTTAGTGCTGTGAAGTTGCGGACAAGCACCGCAAGAATTCATGTAGCGATCGCAATTTTCACTGTAGTGACATCCACCCGTAAACGCCCACATATCGTGCAGCGTCCAAACCACCGGTTTATTAAACTTGGCGAGGGTTTCAATCTGCATATAACCTTCACAAACCCAGTGCAAATTAATCACATCTGGGTTTATTTTGGCAACTTCCGATGCCAAGGAATCCGGCACCCATTGCGGCGAAAAAATTACCTTACCTAGTTTTGGATAAAGTTTTAACGGCAATCTATTTAATTTAGGTCTGAGACTCTTAAACTTTTCTCCGAATTTTGTCGGCATCAACCGCACAGTTTCATCATTACTAGACTTATAACCAGCCAAAATCTGGGAATTTACCGCGATACTTTGCAAACCCTCGTGCAGGCGATAAGTCGCCCTCGCAGCACCACCTTTAACATCGTAATTACTTACCAGCAAAACTTTCATCAAAACATCCTTAACTCATGCTTACTTACTTTTTCAAAAATTGTTGAATTTTTCGCTGTACTTTCTTGACAAATTTCGGATCGTAATCATATAAACTATCCTGAGTGAAGTTATCGGCTTGCGCGTCCCGAATCACAAACGGAGGATGTTTCAGAGGAAAGGCGATCGGTTCAACAGGCATATTATTATAAGGACTGCTGAGGTCATCCGTGTGAGTTCCCCCCGTTCCGTGTCCGATATTTGCAGCTAAATTGACATTAGACAAAATATTCAAACCATTTTGAATAAAACTAGCAAACGTCCACTGAAAATCCCAAGTATCAATAGCTTTTTCGTAACACAACTGACAAGTTTTCGTCCAGATTTTGGCAGCATGAGCATCTCCCAATACATCCATCAAAAAATTGCCATCCCGAACTTGGGGCCACAACTTCATATCTAAATCGTAATGCTGCCAAGCTCGCCTCCAACTCGCCCAACTCCAGCAGTGAGTGTAGCGAGAAAAGTAGTAACTGAAATCAGTTCGCTGCTTTCCAAATTGAACATTTTGTCCAGATATTGACATAATTCGTTCGTCGTATCGGTAGCGTTCTAGCAACTCTTCTGCAAAGTAGAAAAATGTACGGTCAGGCAAACAATCATCCTCAATAATAATCGCCTCTTCCACCGTATCAAACACCCAATCTAGGCCGCTAGAAACTCGCTGGCGACAGCCCAAATTAGTCTCGGCATAATTCTGCAAAACTTCGCATTCCCAATCCACCTGCTCAATAATAGCGCGAGCAGCAGCGCATTGCCGGTCTTCTCCCGGTCTGTCCGGCCGCGGCCCGTCAGCAACTACTAACAATTTAGACGGCTTGACTTTGCGGATTTCTGCGAATACTCTCTGAGTTTCTTCAGGACGTTTGAAAATAATAAACGCGACGGGGGTTTTTAATTGTCGATCGAACATTTACACAACTCCAGTATGCTAATTGCTGACAACACTTGTGACTTTCGACAATCTCCTTTTTAGACCAGAAACCCTATTGTCAAACATATCCAAAACAGTTTTAGAAATATTGCGTTTTGGTATTCCTACATAACCCGCAGCATATTTAGTAAACTGCTCTCCTACAGGCAAGTTCCAAAAATCAGATTGGGGATTAGCAACTTGTGCAAAAAGTCGCTTAATCCCGTATCCTTTTTCGGCTGGTAAATGCCACACATCCATTTTTAAATCAGCCTCAGTTGCCGTATAAATTATCGGCGATGTCCACACTCGGTTAAAGTAAGCATTGCCGCTGCTGCGAGCATATCCCAGCTTATTGTAAATGTAGGTGAGCATCTGCTCTTCTGTATTAAATTTTGTCTTACCTTCGGCAAATCTTTGCAAGCAAGTCTGCCAGATTGAGTCTACTTCGTCGGACAATATTTTAATGTGCTTGCCACTTCCTACGATAAATTCTGCACCAAAATACTTGGGAGGCTCATCTACTTTATAGCCTAATTCTTCATAAATTTTCTGCATTTCTCGCCTGCTTAAACCGCTGATTTTTTTATCTTCAGGCTCGTACAAATCGTAGGTTGCTAAACCTTGTTTTTCAATATCGGCAATTATGCGATCGGCTGAGTTTACCCATACGCAGTCAGAGTCTAAAGCGATACAGCGATCGTTTAACTCAGAATTATTTTTTAAGTATTTAATAATATCAAACTTAAAAAATGTACTTCTGAAGGCGTGGTAGTATTCAAGCGGTGGCTGATAGGTAAATGGGATCTGGACAACTTTAACTCCCATTTTGTCGAAAAACTCAACGGTATTAAAGCTTTCAATATTTGGAACGCGATCGGCATTCGTAAATAAGATATGCTCAGCTTCCGGGTTATTTTTAACGCTAGAAGCAAAATATACCACCGCACACCGCCAGTAAACTGATTGAAATTTTTCCGATGAGGATTTAGCATCAGATCCCTGGGGATATTTACTTTCCTGGCCTTCTTCATCACAGCACATTCCAGTAACTATGTAAACAGAGCCGCTGTTGTTCATGGCGTATATCTCCTGTTGTTTTTATTAAAATTTGAGGTTAATTAAAAGCGTGAAGCGGAGCTATCTTCCCGCAGGAGTTCCCAAAGGATAAGGTAGGGAATCGCCCATCATGTGAAAATAGAAATCCAATCGCTTGAGAATCATTTCTGACGCAATATGTGCTAAGTTACTCAAGCTAGTCTGAAGTGGCAAATATCGATAGCGAAACGAAGACAGTCTGGGGTCTGATTCTTGATATAAAATATCTTGAGCAAAGTTTCCCCACCTTTCCTCGATCATATCGATCGTCATACCAGCGTGACCCGACGGTAATAGCATATTGGAACCGTGAATGCCAATTGCCAACCGACTTTCTGAGTAAACCCGACACATTTCTCGCTCAGTTGTTTCATCAAACTTATCCACCCTAAAATCTTCAATCCACTCAGGAAAATTAGTGCTTCTCCCTAAACCTGCCACTGCAAATTTAGCTGAAGGAAGCAGTTTTTTCATTTTTGCAAAAAACCTCCGCACGTTCCAATTTTGAACAGTTAAAGGAATTTGCAGCAGCTTTAGCTTTCTGCAAACTTGAAACAGCAATTTATTGCACCACAGACGATCTTCCCGCCAAACAAAAGTAATTTTATATTCTGATTTGTTAAAGTCATGTTTGGCAACTCCGGTAAATTTACTAATATCAAATCGACTGGGGTGAGAATAGGCTTCACTTACATAAACTTCATCAAAGCGTTCTAACTGTTTGCTGACAAACTCGTCAAAACTTGGATAGTAACACTGACCGTTTTTCAGTGATATAGGGACTGTCCAGACTTCGGCAACTCCTTGGGGAACCATCCACCTCATAAATTTTTGGACTATGACAATCAAACCCAAATCTGGGTGAGATTCTAAATGCCTCTGTGCGTTCAGCAACTTTAAAAGGCTGTGTCCGTAAAGATAATCAATGCAGTTTAATACGATTACGCGATCGTAAGATTTGAAAATTTCTTGAGAAATTTCTAGCTGTTCGGCTTGAGGATTTTGCAGAGAGTTGAGCAAAGGTTTTGCTAAAAATTCTTCCGCATATTTGTCATCACCAAAAGTTTTTCCTTGAGCTAAGTTAATGCTGTAAGCAGTTTTAGCAGCGTGGCCAATTCTCAACTCGTCAATGATTTCGCCGCCTGCGGGAGATTCAGACACAACACAGACGCGGGCACCTTGCCACAATACTTTTACAGGTTTGAGTATTTTGCCAGAATAGGGACAATTCGATCGATGTTGGAGCTTGGGTTTAATTTCAATCATTTGATCAATCCTATCAGCCTGGAAGCCGCCTTGTATAAATTTAGCGAATTTAGGATGAAATTACCAAAAGGTCTCAGTTCTTTAATCAAAAAATTGACTAAAATAATTACATATACATAAGTGATCAAAGTAGCCGCTGTTGCTCCAAAAGCTCCATATTTAGGAATCAGTAGAGAATTCAATACTATATTAAAGATTGAGCCAATAACTGTCAAGTAAAGACCGTATCGCAGTTGACCTTCTAAGGCAAAATAGGCATTTCTAGCTATACCGAAGTTACTGCCAAATTGAGCCCAGACGTAGATGGACAGCACCCTGGCTGAAGCTGCATATTGCTCGCCGTAAAGAGTCTGGACTATGAAAGGAGCCAGCAGAGAGATTGGCACGGCTACCCCCAGCCACAACAATAACATAGCATCCGAGTAAATCTGAAACTTGTTTAGGTATTCAGCATAATTTTTTTCTCTTAACTGTGCGAGTTTCGGAAAAATAGAAGAAGCGATAATCACCGGCAAGAAATCACATATTTCCGATAGTTTGACTGCAACTGCATAATATCCCAACTCAGTTTTATCTATAGAACCGAGCATAATCTGATCGATTTTGGAATAAATAAAAACCGCCAAGCTCGACAGCACCAGCGGCCAACTTTCCTGAAGCAATTGTTTGCCTCGCTGCCAACTGACTCGCCACAGCTTGAAATCATTTCCCTTGCTTTGATAGACAATGGCGATCGCCACTCCCGCCAATGCCACCTCTCCCAACCTCAGCCAAGCAAAAGCAATCAGCGGTGCTTTGATTTGAATCAATCCGATTCTGAGTCCTGCAACCAGTAATGATACGCAATTCTTAGCAACAACCGTATACTTAGATTGAACTTGCGACTGAAACCAAAAATTTATTGTTTCAAAGGACTGAAAAATAGTTCCGGCGGCAATGATCCCCACCAGCCAACGAGTTAAACTGTCATTGGGATTTTGTATCGAAATTACTGTCACCGTTAGCAGTAAAGTGATGATTCCGCCTGCTAATTGTATAGCAAAAGCAGTCCCCAGAGTCTCTTCTTTGCAGTCTGGATTGCGAGCAACATCGCGCACTACCAGAGTACCCAATCCCATCGTGGCCACCGAGGCAAACAGGGAAACAAAGGCGATCGCGTAATTGAGCAAGCCAAATTGTGCCGGGCCCAGATATCGAGCTACCCACACTCCCACAAACAGACCCAGAGCCATCTGCAAAATTTGGTCGGTCAACAGCCAAGCCAGATTGCCAAGTACCTGGCGGAGGCCGGGGCCGAGCTTTTGACTGACCGCATTTAGCTTATCTAACATCAGAAAGTTTTTAGTCCTTATCGAGAATCAGTATATTTGCTTAGGACAGGAAAATTAACCTCAAGCTAGGCTAAATAATATCATATATCATATTTCTATTCATTGGTAACTTTCTCAACTTAATCTGGATTTAATCTGGATGCAGATCGCGGCGGCAAATCCCGTCCGTAACTGCGGCGGTTGCTGGATGGAGATTTGCTACTATCGATACTGAGTCTAACTGTTATTAATGCGTAGGCAAGCCACACATCCCCAATATCACCTATCGAACCTTCTGTTAGGTTATTCAAAATAATAAATATTAAGTAAATAATCGGTATTCCCGCTTGAGATAGCGGGCTGCGGCTCAGTTGACGGACGGCAAAAATTAGATTAGTCAACAGAGAAACTAAGATTAGTATCAGTCCGGGATAACCGAAATAGAGCAATACTGATATAGCCCCATTATGAGCAGTTTTCGGTTGAAATCCATTCGGAGTATATACAAAATAAGCTGGGGTTTGCGCGCCAAGTAAATCTTGTTGAAAAAAACCATTAAATCCATAGCCAAACCAAGGACGCTGATTTGCAGCCTCGATTAATTGCGGCCAGAATTCCGTGCGCCCCGTCAAGGTCAAATCTTTTCCCAAACCCCCGACTACAATAGATTCTAAGTTGTCTATTATATAAACGCTACCTATGATACCAAAGACCGTAAAGCCGACAATACAAGTAAATGCCCATTGAAACTTTAACTTGCTCAAAAAACTCAAGGATGATACTATAACTATGAGCATCAAACTATTAACTAGAGAACCCCCAGAACTACTAGCCCTCACCAAATAAAATGAAAAGAACAGGAATAGTAGAGCTATCCAGCGTTCTTTCTGAGTTTTAGCACCTTGGGAATAGTGCAGATACCAAAGTGCTGTACTCACAACCATGATGCTGCCCAGAGAATTTTTGTGACTGGTAATTCCTGCAAATTCCCGTCCCACATTCGGATGCCGCAAGAAACTAACTATACCGATCGAGGTATAGCCCCATCGCACCAAGCCTGATAGTTCTTCCCACTCATATCGCGCACCTACATAAAAACAAATAACAGTAAAACCTGTAAATGCCATCCCTGCTTTCAGCGTAATATCAGGAACTAGCGACCACAGTGTCGATGTTATTGGTAGCAAACAATAGAGCGCAAAACAAGGATTTTTAAGCAATAAAAATGACAATGCTTCTACAAGATCGTTCTTAATAAAACTAATAACTCTTCCGCATAAAATAAACATTATCCAGGGATAAAAAACAAAAGGAAGCTGATTTACACTACTGCCATCAGTGGCAGTAAGATTGATAAAATGCAGGTAATTAAAAGGAGGTACATTAACGTGAGGAGAGATGAAGACGTACAAAACAGCAAACCATTTTTCAAACGTTACACCAAATTTTTTTTTAGTGGCAACTTGAAATATGAACAGAGTGAGAATTAATCCGCTCAAACCCAATATAATTAGCAACAAATTAGTGCTGAGAATTAGGTCTTTAATGAGTCTCGCCATAAATATATAGCCTCTCTTAGAAAAATATCAATTTAGCAGCGGGTAATTCCACCAAAATAACAATAAACCCAGGCAATTGTCGCGATCGAGCTTCTATGTAAGCTGCTGCATATCTAAATTGTCTGTTGGTTGGGTAGGAGGAGAGGGGTTCGGGAATACCGAGGGTTTCTTTAATTCTGGCGAATACATAAGTGCCTGCATGGGAGGGGAAGAAAATTTGATGATTTTTTTTCCCTGTATCTGCGATCGACATGGCATTTCAATGGTAAGCGATTAAACTGGTGAATGATCGAAGCCAATAAAATAGGTAGCCTGTGGTTAACGCTGATTTTCCCAAACAAATAACCGCGCCCGTCTTGAGTTTGACCTTGTGGACGATCGCCTGCGCGAGTATTTCCCTCGGGTTCCCGCTTTCTGCAACGGCGCAAGTGCGATTGCTGCCCGGCGCTGTTACAGCACCATCTGGGGGCGGACGATCGCCCGAAAGCTACAAACTCGGCGGTGGCGATCGAATCCAAGTAGAAATACTCGAAGTACCCGAACTCACCCGCGGCTACGAAGTCCTCTCCGACGGTTCTGTCAACCTCCCCCTGATCGGCTTGGTGTCCCTCCGCGGCCGCACCTTAGTAGAAGCAACCAACATCATCCGCAACGCCTACCGCCGCGTCCTCAAAGACCCCGTAGTCACAGTCAGCCTCGTAGCGGCCCGCCCCCTCAACGTGGGCGTCATCGGAGAAGTTACCAGGCCCGGAAACTTCATCATCACCCTGACTCCCGGGCCGGGAGTCGCGCCCAGCGTGCAGTACCCCACCGTCACCCAAGCGATCCGACTCGCAGAAGGCGTCACGGGTGTCGCCGACATCCGTAACATCCGCGTCCGCCGTCCCCAACCAGACGGCCCCGACCAAGTGCTCAACGTCAACCTGTGGAGATTCTTGCAAGAAGGAGACATCTCTCAAGATATCATTTTGCAAGACAGGGACACAATTGTGATCCCCACCGTCACCAACTTCAACCAAGCAGAAGCCCGTCAATTTGCGATCGCCAACTTTTCGCCGCCGCCAGAAAAACCTCGATCGATCTCCATCGTCGGTCAAGTCACCCGCCCAGGGCCTTACGTCGTCATAGGCGGTAACACCACAAGCGACCTCAGTCGAGAAGGCTTTCCCACCGTCATCCGCGCCATTCAGTTAGCCGGGGGCATCACCTCGGATGCCGACATCCGGCAAATCCAAGTCCGCCGCGTCACCAGAAGAGGCGAACAAATTATCCCAGTCAACCTGTGGCAGTTCCTGGAGTCCGGCGACGGCGCCCAAGATACCATCCTCCAGGAGGGAGACACGATCGTCGTTCCCAAAGCCGCGATCGTCAACCCCGCAGAAGCTGGCGTGCTGGCTAACACTAACTTTGCTCCCGCCGGCATTAACGTTTTTGTAGTAGGAGAACTCAGAACATCCCTCGATCCGTTGAGGCTCCCAGCTAATGCCACCCTGAATCAAGCTTTAATTTCCAGAGGATTTTTTGGCTACGAGAATACCAGAGCTAGAAAAAATAAAATTGAGCTAGTCCGCCTGAATAACGACGGTACAGCTACTAAACGGACGATCGAAGTCGATTTAACTCAAGGAATTAACGAAGAACTCAATCCTCAACTCCGCAACAACGACATGATTATCGTATCCCCCAGCGGTCTCGCCAACTTAGTAGACCGAATGAACGCTGTAGTCGGACCTGTCGGACCAGCTACCGGAGTGTTAAATTTTATAAACGTTCTCCGAGGTTTATTCAGGTAAGAACGCTGCTGGTGATGTGGATAATTCGTGGCAAAGGCTAGAATAAACTAAACAATAGAATGTAGAGCGTGGCGGCGCGGCAGCTTCAAATATATCAACATCAAAAATATCAACCTCAAAAATACCCAGGCTGAATATGGATAGCAGACAAGATTACCAACCCTTCACACCCAAATCAAATGGCAAACTGCCGGACTTCTCGGCTCCGAACTACAGAGATAAGTTCGTCGAGGAGACAGAGGAAGAAAAGCTAGACTTGTCCTGGCTCTTCGGCGTCCTGCGCCGCCGCCTCATGGTCATGGCAGCAGCCACCATTGCTTTGAGCGCCCTCGCCGGAACAGCGATCGTCGTTAATTCTAAAAAGATGACAGTTGATTATGAAGGCTCCTTTTCCCTGTTAGTAGAACCAGCTACCGCTGAAGGTTTGCTATCCAAACAATTAGACAATACCGTCGCGGCAGACTTAGCAAAAATTAATATAGAAGGAATTAGCTTAGTAGACTACGAAACCCAAATTAGGATTTTGCGTAGTCCCAAAATGATGCAGCCAGTGCTTAAGGACTTGCGAACTTGGAATCCCACAATGACCTACACCGAACTGATGTCAAAACTGTCTATCAACCGCATCAGCTACGCAAAAGATGGCAAACAACAAGGCACAAAAATTTTAGAAGTTCGCTACAAAGATTCAGACCCCAATAAAATTTACGGCGTCTTGGATAAAGTTTCTAAAGCTTATCTAGAGTACAGCTTGCAACAACGGCTGACGGGCATTAATCAAGGCATTAAATTTATAGACATGGAGATGCCCAAGCTCCGAGAAAGAGTCGAAGTCCTGCAACTACAAGTCCAAAGACTGCGGCAGCAAAGCAATTTGTTTGACCCCCAGCTAGAGGGAAAATCTCTGTCAGAACAGGTTCAAAGCATTCGGGGACAGCAAGTAGGACTCCAAGTACAGTTAAGGGGGATGCGTACTCTCTACCAAAGCTATGAAAAATTAGTCAATGAAAATAACCCCGTTGGCGTGTTGATGACTCAAGGACAAGCTTACGCCGGACTCTTAGGTCAAATCCAGAGAATAGACTCAGACCTCTCCCTAAAGTTAGCTCAGTACAGAGATGACAGTTTGCCCGTTTTAGCACTGCGAAAAAGTCGGGAAGAACTGATTTTAACAGCCAGTCAACAAGCCAAAGAAGTGGTGATGGCAAATTTAAACAGTCAAATCCAAGAAGTCGAGTCGCGCGATCGCGAAATGACTGCATTGCAAAAGGAACTCAACCAAAAAATTAGAAATTTTTCAGTGACAACGCGACAATACGACAATTTAGTGAGGGAACAGCAAGTAGTTACTAAGAGCTTGTCGGACTTCTTGGCAAAACGAGAAGCCTTGCGGATAGATGCGGCTCAGCAGCAAATACCCTGGGTGCTGATCAATCCTCCAGAAATTCCGCTAGATAAATTCGGCAAGTACATAACAGCTACCGTCAAACAAACCAAAAAACAGTTAGCGCTGGCAGTAATTTTAAGCGGTCTGCTGGGCATAGCAATCGGCTTGCTCGTAGAGGCGCTAAACACTGTTTTCCACACTCCAGAAGCAGTGAGAATAGCCACAAAATTGCCGGTGATCGGGGTGATTCCGTTTAGCAAAAAAGTCAAGCGCCGACCGCCAGCCAGACCCAGGAAACTAACACCGGCTCGATCGTCCAAAGTGGAAGTTCTCGAACCGGGCGAAGCCCAAGGTACTGCTCCAATGCTGGGGAAAAGTATTTTTAGCGACTTGGACTATCAATTTTTAGAAGCATTTCGATCGCTCTACACGAACATTCACTTGCTCAGCGCAGGTACGGCGATTCGATCGCTCTTAGTCGGCTCGCCAGTAGCCGGAGACGGCAAATCAACAGTAGCTTTGCACCTGGCCGCCACAGCAGCAGCAGTCGGACAGCGAGTATTGTTAGTAGATGCAGATTTGCGCTGCCCGCAACTGCACGCTAAGTTAGGACTGCCGAACGTCCGCGGCCTGGGCGATGCCATCTCCACAGACCTCAGCCTCAACGACGCGATTCAGCGAGCGCCGAACCAAGACAATTTGTTCGTACTCACCGCCGGCCAAATTCCCCCCGATCCGATCAAGCTTCTTTCTTCCAAAAAAATGCAGTATCTGATGGAGCAATTTCAAGCATTTTTTGACTTAGTGATTTATGACACCCCGCCGCTAGCAGGCTTGGCAGACGCCCACTTGATCGCAGCTCACACAGACGCTACGATTATGGTCGTGCAAATTGCCAAAACAGACCGAGCGCAAGTTCGCAGAGTTTTAGAAGAATTAAAAATTTCTGGAGCTTCCGTCTTGGGAATCGTTGCTAACGGCTGCAAAAACTCCGATCGCAGCTACCGGCAGCGCCCGGTTGGTCTAGAGACGCTCTACGACCAAAAAATATCTGCTTTAGGTACGAAAAATCCTCATTAGACATCATAATTAGACAAATTTTGATGCAGGCAGCGAGCGGCGCGCCGCCGCCCTCGACCGGAAACGCACAACGCAAGCTGCACCCTCATTTTTTGAGAAAAGTACCATTTGAGAAAGAAAATGATAGACTAACGGACAGAGGCTCAACAGTCAACCGAAATTACGCGGATCTTTATTTATTTCGCAGTAATTCCTCAGAAAATGATTGAGAAATCAGCAAAAGTGGGTAAACTACATATAGCAGAACGCAATCTCAATCAGGAAAAGACACCTTTGAAGGTGAACAATGTAAACGTTAATGTGAACGTTTCAACCCAGAAACTTGGTAGGGATTATTCTATGAGTACAGTTATGGTTGTTGATGATAGCGTCACTCTGCGGGAGATGATCGCCGACTTGCTCAAAGGTAGGGGACTCAACGTCACGGTAGCGAGTGATGGCGTAGAAGCTCTAGAGCAAATCAAGGCCAACCGCCCGGATTTAGTCGTTCTGGATATCGTGATGCCCCGGATGAACGGCTACGAAGTCTGTCGCAGGCTCAAAAGCGACCCCAAAACTCAGAATTTGCCGGTGGTAATGTGTTCGAGCAAAAGCGAAGAATTCGATCGCTACTGGGGAATGAAACAAGGAGCAGACGCTTACATCGCTAAGCCATTTCACCCTCAAGAATTGGTCGGCACTATTAAGCAACTGCTGCGCGGTTGAGGTCGAGGAATAGGGACAGGAAAAAACTTGTCTTGAGTGCTTCTTATTTCTGCTCCCGCAGCCTCTCTAAACTACTCGATTGACAATAGTCCAAACATCCCCGTCCGATCGCACGTAGGGAACAGAAATACTCTTAAAACCAGTAATAAAAGGCTTGTAATAAACCTGCCAGTAGCTGGGGCTAATTTGGTCGGCAATGGCTTTAAGTTCCTTCACTTCGGCCGCCAATTCCCCAGCCAGTTCGTTAATCCGTTCCGCGTGTCCGCGAGCGAGAACTCTTCCTTCTTCAACTTGCTCCTCCATCGGACTGCTTCTTTGCAAGTTTACCGACTGCTGCTGTTTTTGATTCAGTTGAGCAGACAGAGCCGCGATCGCATCATCTATCCCCTTGACTTCTGCCGACACTTGTGCTTTTTCCCTCGCGTGACGGCGGTAAGCATCCGCGATCGCTTGAGGCGAATCGCCGACAGGGGCAACAGCACCAATGCTAAGCTGCTGGCGTTCCCGGCGCAAGGCCTCAATCTCAGAGCAAATTGCCTCTATGTCTGTCTCAAGTTTGTCCACTTAATTACCGCGTGGTTTTGGGATATCTTAGCATATTAGCATAAACCAATTAGGTAATCGGCATTGAAATTGCAGATTTTGGGCGCTGTCGGAGCAACGCCCCAGCAGAAAACATTCAATTGTTTTAACAATACAAATTTTTATATTTTTGAGTTGAGCGATTCCTATAGATATTAAGTGCCGGTCAATCAGCGGGCGTTGCTTAATTAGGGTATGAAAACAATAAGTTGAAAATCCCGAAGCTTTGTGGATAATGGTTTCTAGGACTTGCATATTTAGCCTTTCATACCGTAAGTCAGCAACGCCAATTTTTTTTTCTTGTGGAATGGGCCCCAGAGCCAGTTCCAGAATTTGATTAAAAGGATTTTTGCAAGAGGTCTATTCTATTTTGTTTCTAAAGCAAAGACCTGTGCTTTTTTAGCTTAACCTAAAAGAGTGCCTTTTTTTCTGTTTGTTTTGGGTTCAGAATCCACTCACTTTTTTTGCTTCTGTGCAGTGCTGCGTTAGCGAAGCTTGCCTAAGCATCGCGTCCCTATCTGAAAACTGTCCGGAGTATTGCTATTAGACCTCTTGCAAAAATCCTTTCATCAATTGATGGAACGGGCTCTGGGGCCCGTTCCACAAGAGTTATTTTTTCTTGTGGGATGGGCCGGAGAGCCCGTCCTAATTATTTTTGCAAGAGGTCTATTATATAAGTCTGCCTTGAAATATCCGCCGTTTAAGCATCGCCCAAGAGCGTTGCAGCACTCAACAGAGCAACAGCCCCTTCCTCCTCCAAAGGTCGCGAGAAAAAGTACCCTTGATAGGAATTGCATCCCAAAGAACGGAGTATAATTAGTTGCTCTTGCGTCTCCACCCCTTCCGCGATCGCCTCTAATTCCAAAGAACTCGCCAGATTTAAAATCGCCTCCAGCAAAGCCAAACTTTTCCCTCCTTCCTCCAAACAACAAACAAAAGAGCGGTCAATTTTTAGAGTATCAATCGGCAGCAATTGTAAGTAAGATAAATTTGAATAACCCGTGCCAAAATCATCCAAAGAAACCTTAATCTGCCGAGCTTTCAATAGCTCTAGCACCCCAGCCGCCACCTCAGTATTCTCCATTAAAACACTCTCGGTAATCTCTAACTTCAAAAATTCGCCCTTCAAATTATGCACTTGCAGCAGTGAGTCTAACAGCGGCAACAAATTAGGAGCAAATAGCTGAATTCCCGATAAATTAACACTCATATTCAAAGACAAATAGTCAGGAAATTGCAACTGCCATTTACTTAAACAAGCCACTGCTTCCGACAGTACCCACTCCCCAAGTGCCACAATCAAACCCGTTCTTTCCGCCACCGGAATAAACTCGCTCGGAGAAACCAACCCGCGAGTCGGATGCCGCCATCTTACCAACGCTTCAAACCCCACTATTTGACCCGTTGCCAAAGATACAATCGGCTGATAATTAAGGTGAAACTGTTGCAAATTAATTGCATTTTGCAAATCAGTTTCTAACTGGAGTTGCTCTAAAGCTCTCCACTGCATATCAGCATCAAATACAACAGGGCTACCGGCACCCCGAACAAAAGCCTCATGCCTAGCCGCGTCAGCCGCCCGCAGCAAATCTTCCGGCTCTTCTGTACCAATTGCACCTAAAGCAATGCCAATACTAACACTAGAAAAAACCGCAGTTCCATTCAAGTTAGACGACATTTCTAAAGATTGGCGAATGCGTTCTGCTGCATCTAAAGCTAACTGAGAATCAGCAATATTTGCCAGCCAAATCGCAAACGCATCTTCTCCCACTCTTGCTATAAGATGCGCATTCAGGTTGCAAGCCTCTAACCGCCGCGCTACTTCTACTAGCAACTGCTCTCCTCTAGAATGACCTAAGCTATATTTAACAATTTGATAGCGGTTAAGAGTCAGAAATAAAATAGCTTCTAAATGACCCAATTCTATTATATAATTCATGCCGCTACCCATCTCCTTTAAGAGCAAATTACGGTTAGGCAAACCCGTCAGCTCGTCGTAAAAGGCTTGGTAGCGGATTTGTGCATTCGCTGTAGCAAGTTGCTGCTCTTTTTCCCTAGCAAGTCGCACAAACTCTAAAGTTTTATTAATTGTAACTTTTAAATCATTAAAATCAATCGGCTTCGTTAAAAAATCAAAAGCACCTCGATTCATAGCTGTCCTAATATTTGGCATATCCCCGTAAGCTGAAACCACTACAGCTTTTAGCGTCGGGTCAATAGCTGGCAGGTTCTCTAGCAAAGTTAAACCGTCCATTTCGGGCATACTAATATCAGTTAGCACCAAGTCAAAAGAACCATCAGCTTGCAGTTTATCTAAAGCTTGGACTCCATTAATTGCAAAATCAAACTCAAATTCTTGAGTGCTGATTTGATGCCGAAATAGCTGAAGGATTACATATTCTAAAAGTGGTTCGTCATCAATTACTAAGATTTTAGCTGTCATGGAATTGGTCTTGTTAGCAAGTAACCAGGAGTTTAATTCTCTTGTAGGGGCAATCCCCTGTGATTGCCCCCCTGTAATTGCACCCTAAGTAAGTTTGGGGCAGGCATGGAGGCACTGCTCCTACAGAAAATTCATCATTTTCAGAACTTACGCTCATAAACCGGGTTGCTATGAAAAATTGAAGATTCTCACTAGATATCTACGAAGAAACCAGGTTTCTGGTCTCGACGTGCGTAAGTCTTAATTTTATCAGTTCCCAACCATTAAGTGGGAATTTCAATAATAAATTCAGTTCCCTCACCAGGTGTAGAGTTACAACTGAGCCATCCCCCGTGTTTTTCTTCAATAATAGACCGCGAAATAGACAAACCCAATCCCGTCCCTTTACCCACTGATTTTGTAGTAAATAAGTGGTTAAATACCCGCTGTTTCACTTCTTCTGTCATTCCTGTCCCGTTGTCAGCAATAGAAATTATAACATGAGAAGTGGAATTATCCTCGATATTTTTTTCACTCTCATCGGTAAGGAAAGTGTGAATCCTAATTTTATTAGGATTCGCCTTAATTTCATCGCGACTCCGCCCTGAATCCCACTCTTCCAATGCGTCTATGGCATTAGCAAGGATGTTTAAAAATACCTGATTTAACTGTCCGGGATAACACTCTATGGGGGGGAATTCTCCGTAGTCTTTTAACACTTGAATTTCGGGTTTACCCTCATTCGCTTTGAGCCGATGTCTCAAAATTAATAAGCTACTATCAATTCCTTCATGGATATTGAAAGGAACTTTAGATGTACTATCGGCCCGCGAAAAAGTTCTCAGAGAAATGCTGATTCCCCGAATGCGCTCAGTTCCTTCTTTCATAGAATTGAGCAATTGTGGCAAGTCTTCTAAGAGAAAAGGGAGGTCAAGAGCTTCAATTTGAGTTTGTAGTTCTGGATTATTTAGGGAAGAGTGTTGTTGATAAATATTGAGAGCCGTAATCAATTCTTGAAAGTAGCTTTCGGCGTGTTCAATATTTCCTATAATGAAGCTGATGGGATTGTAAATTTCGTGGGCAACTCCGGCCACTAACTGGCCGACGGAAGCCATTTTTTCGTTTTGAATGAGTTGAGTTTGCACCTCTTGAAGTTCTGTTAAATTTTGTCTGACTTGTTTGACAGTTTCTAAGGCTCTTTGGATGGTGATTTCCATGTCCTGAAAATCAATTGGTTTTGTCAAAAAGTCAAAAGCTCCCCGGTTCATGGCAGTTCTAATGTTTTGCATATCTCCATAGGCGGAGATGACGACTGCCTTTAATGTATTGTCGATTTCTGAGAGTTTTTCTAGTAAAGTTAACCCGTCCATTTCGGGCATATTAATATCTGTTAGCACTAAATCAAATGGTGGAGATTCAGCAATTTTTTCTAAGGCTTCTCTACCATTGTGAGCAAAGACAAATTCAATTTCTTTGACCCGAATTTTTTGCCGGAATTTTTGTTGAATGACGTATTCTAAAAGTTGTTCGTCATCAACGACAAGAATTTTGGCGGTCATGGGATTTATCCTGTATCCTATGGTAGAAATAACTAGGGTTATTAGTTTACTATAGCGCCTTGTTTAAATTTTGTAAACGATTAAAAGAATTAATGAGAATAGACCTCTTGCAAAAATCCTTTTAATCAAATTCTGGAACGGGCTCTCCGGCCCATTCCACAAGAAAAAAAATTTTGTGGGATGGGCCGGAGAGCCCGTCCTAGTTAGGGCTTACTGAAAAAGTCCACAAATCGAATCTAGGTGCTAAACAGCTTGAAGAATGGGAGATTCGGAGATGGGTTCCCAAATTTACTCCACAATTTTCCACCGAAATCCAAGGATTTTGAGCCGACAAACGTCATAACCTTGCACTTTTTTGTGTTTAAAAATATTGAAACCCTTGGCAGTCATAGCTTCTAGTTCTATTCAGCAAGCCCTAGTTATTTTTGCAAGAGGTCTAATGTAGTCAGTCATGAAGAAGACTTATGCAATCAGCTTTTTAGTCATCCGTATTTTACGTTTAATTAAGTGGATCTACTTAAGAGGCACTGTTAAATTTTAACCCGTGCAGGTGGGTTTGGTTTGACAAGAAGCGGTTTCAACCTTCGAGTAAAGTTACTGATGTAGTGTTTTTACGCCTCTATCGTGCGCCAAAGCTATTTAACTTTTGGGCAAGGTAATGATAAATTCAGTGTAATCTCCGCTTTCGGTTTGCACTTCCAAATTGCCTCGATGTTGTCCAACAATGATATCGTGAGTGATGGATAAACCCAAACCTGTTCCCTGTCCGGGAGGCTTGGTAGTGAAGAAAGGGAGGAATATTTTTTGTTGGTTGTCTTGAGGAATGCCGATGCCGTTGTCATGAATGCGAATTTCTATTGCAGTGCCTAGATTTTTAGTGGTAATAGAAACTGTGGGATTGAAATCTGCGGTCACTTTAAATTGTTTAATATGGGAGGCATAGCAAGCATTATCGATAATGTTAATTAAGGCGCGGCTGAGATCGGAAAAGGCGACATCTAGTTCTCCAATTGATTGGTCATAGTCGGTTTCAATGGTAAGGTTGAAGGTTTTATCTTTGGCACGGATGCTGTGGTAAGCTAATTGTAGGGCTTGAGCGACGAGGGCGTTGATGTCGGTTTTTTGGCGGGTACTGCCCTCGCTGCGAGCGTGCATGAGCATACTTTGAATAATGCTGTTAGCGCGTTGCCCTTGTTCGTTAATTTCGGATACGTTGCGCTTAAGATAAGTGAGGTTTTCGTTAATTAATTCCAGAGATTCTGAGTCTAAGTTTTGGGATTGGCGATCTATTTCTTCTGCGATTTCCGATGTTAAGTCTTCTGAGAGAGTAGCAAGAGAAGTGACGAAGTTGAGGGGGTTGCGGATTTCGTGGGCAACACCTGCGGTGAGGGCTCCGAGGGAGGCGAGTTTTTCTGAGGCTACTATTTGTTTTTGAGCTATTTTTAATTCGGCGGTTCGTTCTTCAACTTTCTGTTCTAGGTTTTCCGAATGTGCTGCAAGTTGTTGGTTGGCTTGTTCTAAATTTTGGTTTAGTTGATTGACTTCTGCGTAGAGTTTGGCATTGGTAATGGCGATCGCAGCTTGTCCCGATAGCATTTGTAAGACTGTGAGTCTGTCAGCGGTAAAAGCGACGGTGGTCAAGTTATTTTCGAGATAGATAATCCCTGTAAGTTGACCTTGATTGAGCAGGGGCGTACACAAGATTGATTTGGGCTGATTTTGTTGGATGTAAGGGTCTTTTTTGAAGATTCCTTCGTGGCTGGCATCGTTTAAAACGACTGTTTCTTTAGTACGGGCAACGTAGTTGATAATCGCGATTGGAACTGCATTTCCTAGTAGAGGAACGGAAGTATTTTCTTGTTCTGGTTGTTGAGGATTGGTCAATACGGTGAGGTCGTTACCTTCCACGATACCGTTGGCTGAAATCACCCACTGATTCTCACTTTGGTTAGATGAAAAAGTTGGTTTGGTGAGCAATGAGCCGCGAGTAGCGCCAGCATTTTCTATGACAATAGTCATTAATTTATTTAGCAGTTCGCTGAGAACAATTTCCCCAGATAACGCCTGTGCTGCTTTCATAATTGTACCGAGGTCAAGTGATGTTGAATGACCGGAAGTAGAGGTTGTTGTCCAGTTTGAGGTGGTTGTGCTAGTGGAGTCGAGGCTGATAGTTTCAGGCTGCTGGGTGCGGGAGATGAGATGGGGATATGTTTCTTCTAAGTCTCTGACTTTGGCGATCGCTCCCCAGCGAATGTAGCAGTAATAGGCTTCGGTCATGTAGGTTTTGGCGACTTTTTCTCTACCGAGGGCTAGATAAAATTCGGCGGCGCGTTCGTTAGCGAGGGCTTCTTCTTGGATGAATCCTTGTTCTTTGGCTCCGTTGATGGCTCGTTCGTAGTAGGTTATTGCTGTCTCGTTTTGTCCTAATACTCGCGCTTTTTCTGCTTCTACGAGTTCGTATTTATGTTGGAAGTTCATCGGGGCGTGGTGCGCCCACTTTTTCATTTGTTTTTGATGGGATGCTACTTTTTTCAGGTATTGTTTTTGTTCGGTTTTGGTGGTGGTGGGATAGTGAGCGAGGAGGGAGAGAGAATAGTAGAAGTTGTATGTACTTGGCAGCATAGCACCACTCAAGTTTTGCTTATATTTCTCTAGCAATATAGCTGTTTCAAGACTTTTCTCAAAATTTTTAAATAAATAAAATAGAATAGATTTAGCTAAGTAGAGATAAGCAACTGCTGTATTATTATTAGCTTCTTTGAAAATAGATAGCTTTTGAGATTCATCAAAGCTTTCTCCTGTTAGTATAGTAGTATTAGTAGATTCATTTCTTATATTTAAGACAAATTGATTCCAGATAGCCAAAAGATCGGCCGTAAATTCTTGCTTGTAATTTCCAAGTGCTTTTAAATATCGCTGGTGAACATTAGCAACATATTCTAGGTGTTCACCGCTCCAGAAAAGATTAGTAGAATGGTACAGCGCTGCATAACCTGCATATTCTAAATCTCCGGTTTCCACCCCACTTTTGAAAGCCTCACTTAGAGGAGTTATTGTATTTTTTATTGGCTCTTTACAGTCTCGAATAAAATGGTTAAATGAATGGTATATCTTAGCTTTTATTTCTGTAGCGTTAAACTGCTCCAATAAAGTTAAAGCAAGTTGTCCAAATTGATATCCAGAATCAGTATCTTCTAGCACTCCACAAAGCAACATACCATACATACAATAACCCTGAGCAGATAAAGCTGTATTCCCATATTTGACAGAAAGATAAACAATTTTAAAAACAACAAGTGGAAAAAGAGCGGGACTAGCAGCAAAAGCTGCCGGAAGAATATTCATCAAAATCCTTATAGCTGCCAGATGATCGGGGCTCGTCATCTCTGGTAAATTTGCTAAATCTCGAATGTGTTTTCTACCTACTATAAATTTAGTCCGAAATAATCCAAGCATTATACTGATATTGTTGGGATTTTGAGGAAAAAATATTCCCAATTTTCTTAGCACTTGAAATGCTATTTCTAAGGCTTTTTGAGGCTGATTTTGGGATAAATAAAAGGGAATCTTCAACTCGTAAACTTTGATTTCTTCAAGTAAGCTTTTTGTTTGTAAAAGAACAACTTCAGATAGTTTTTGTGCCTTTTCAAAATTAATATTTAGGTATTCTGCTTCCAATGTTTCTAAGTAGATGTCTCGCGTCAATTCATAGTGACTTTGCCAGCTATACTCTGGCATAAGTTTTAATCCCACATTTAAATATCCGACAGCCACCTCATAGGCTGTCGCTGCTTTTGCTTTGCGTCCAGCGATTAAATTAAAGTTAGCAAGTTGATTTTTTTGTGACTGCTGCGTGATAAATTCCACGCCAATATTTAACTGATTGACAATATCAAATATATTTTCTTCCAAGGCGTTTTCTGCGTATTGCTCCAACAAGAGCTTACCAACTTTCAAGTGCGTTGCTTTTTTCTGATTTTCAGGAATCATTGAATAGGCTGCTTGTTGCACCCTGTCATGTAAAAATTTGTAGCTAACTCTTGATTCATCAAAAAGTGGCGTTACCTGCTCTTTTGACTGAAAAGCTAGAGGAATTTTGTAGTCATTACTGAGGGGCAAAATCAGACCAGCCTGAAGTGCTGACCACAAATCATCGGCTGTCTCTAGCGGAGATTTTTCATTAACAATCGCGCAGATATCTAAGTTAAATCGGTTGCCGATACAAGCGGCTAATTGTAATATTTGCTGTGTTGCTTCTGGCAGTTTTTGAATATTTCTCGCTACGAGTTCAACAACGTTATAATCGGCAATTCCCAGGGATTGAATCTGCTTGATGTCCCATTGCCAGCAACTTTTGATAAAATCAAAGTTCAACAGTTCTTCAGAGTGTAAAGTCTTGAAAAGTTGTGTTAAGAAGAAGGGATTACCCTGAGTTTTATTGAAGAGTAAGTCTGCTAATTTTATTGAATTGTTGTCTCCCTGAAGAGTATCAGCTACTAATTGACGGACGTTGCTAATATCTAAAGCCTGGAGGACGATGTTATTTACAACCACGCCTGTTTTTTCAATCTCTTCAATGGTTTGAATTGTGGGATGAGTTGGGCTGACTTCGTTATCTCGATAAGCTCCAATTAGTAACAGATATTCGCTATCGGTGTCTGTTATCAAGAGTTGGAGCAATTTCAGGGAGGCTGAATCTGCCCACTGTAAATCATCTAGGAACAGAACAAGCGGATGTTCTAGTTTAGTGAATACATGAATAAATTGTTTATAAACTCGGTTGAAGCGATTTTGAGATTCTGTTGGCCCTAGCTGGGGAACTTCTGGCTGTTCGCCCATAATCATTTCTACTTCAGGAATTACGTCGATAATTACTCGTCCATTTTGTCCCAAAGCTTCTACAAGTTGTTCTTTCCATATTTCTATATTTTTCGAGTTTTCTGTTAACAGTTGTCGGATTAATTCTTGGAAAGCTTGAATTAAAGCTGCATAGGGAATGTTCTTTTTAAATTGGTCGAATTTACCGGCGATAAAATAACCGCGCTGGCGTACTATTGGTTTATGAACTTCTTGTACAACGCAGGTTTTTCCAATCCCTGAATAACCGCTGACGAGCATCATTTCTGTTGAGCCAACGGCAACTCGTTCAAAGGCTGCCATTAGGGTTGCAACTTCTGTTTCTCGTCCATATAGTTTTTGAGGAATGAGAAATTGACCGAATCGATCCAATTTACCCGCTGTGAAATCTTTAATTTGTCCAGATTCTTGTAGTTGTTTAAGACATTCTTCTAAGTCGGCTAAAAGTCCACGAGCGCTTTGATATCTATCTTCGGCAGTTTTGGCTAATAATTTCGTTACGATGTCAACAACTGCTTTGGGAATTTCTGGATTTAGCTGATTGAGTGACGTGGGTTGTTTGGCGATGTGGCAATGTACCAATTCCATTGGGTCATTAGAATTAAAAGGTAGCTGACCCGTAAGCATTTCGTAGAAGGTAATGCCAAGAGAGTAAAAGTCTGTGCGGTAGTCTATTGACCGATTCATTCTCCCAGTTTGTTCGGGAGACATATACGCGAGAGAGCCTTCGATGTGGTTGGGGTTACTGATGGTAGGATTTTCTTTTTCTAGGCGGGTGGCGATGCTAAAGTCGATGAGTTTTATTTCTCTGGTTTCTGGTTTTATGAGGATATTGTGGGGTTTAATGTCTTTGTGAATAATTTGATTTGTATGCAGTTCTCCGAGAATTTGGGCGAGTTGACTGGCGATTTGAAGAAAGTTTATTAAGGAAGTTTTTTGGGAAGTAATATATTGTTTGAGGGTTTGGCCGCCAAAATCTTCGAGAATCAGGGCAAGTCCGTGTTCGTAAGGTTTTAATTCGATGGGCTTGATAATGCCTGGGATGTTTAAAGAGTGGAGGATTTGATATTCGTGTCTGATTCGGGCGATTTCTTCTAGGGTCGGATACTCGGCTTTGAGAGTTTTGATGATGACAGGAGTGTGTTCTAGTTCGTAGCGACCTTGATAAATAACGGTTTTTGTACCTTCGTGGATGGTGGAGATCAGTTGGTATCCGGGTAGAGGGGTTCTCATTGTATTTCTTTAAGAGGGGTACAGTAGTGAAAAAGCATGATGTTGATGAACCCTGAGTTGATATATCACATTATCAGTTTTTGATATTTTACCTTTGTATCAAAGCTTACTTTCGATATAAAATAAAAACTTAAGATTTAATTAATTAAATCTTAAGTATTGACAAAAATCTAGTTATCGGATAAAAAATAGAAGCTTTTCCTGAAGGCAACTAGACTACCCCAGTTCCCTACTGCCTTACCGTGCGCCTACAAGTGTGGGAATTAAATTTTCTGAGTAGGTAGGAGCAGACCCCAGAGCCACATCGCCCCAGCGTATAATACTAGCGACAGAGCTGCCAGAAAAGCCATGAGAATAAATCATCACTAAATCGTCTTTTCTGATTTTTTTCAAGGTGGCTGCATGATATAAAGCAGCCATAGCTGACACTACGGAAATGTTGCCATACTTCGGAAAAATGTCGATGATTTTATCTTTAGGTATATTCAGTTCTAAAGCGCAAAAATCGACATAACCTGCTGCTGGTGGGTAAAAAATGAAGTAGTCTATATCCCGCACTTTCATTCCAGATTCAAACAAAACTTTTCGGCAGCATTCCTGGAAGTATTTAATGAATAAAGAAGTTGCGTGTTTCACCAAATCTTTATTCACTGTAATTAACACCCTTGGATTCCCCATCTGATCTACCGTAAATCTGGGATAAATTACTCCGCAGGTATCATGAGTGTTTGTTGAATAGGAATGGAGTAAACCTTGTCCTTCTTCTAGTTTCTCAACAATGAAAGCGGCGGAGCCATCTCCAAGCGTGAATGAGAAAGAATTGGTATATTCTATATGCTTGGAATAATTGCAGGATAAGGAGACTAACACTCTGTTAAATCTTTTATCTCTGATTAACGCAACAGCATTTTCCAAGGCTAGAAGCGCTCCTCCACAGGTAGCGTTTAAATTCCAAGCGACACCTCGAAAGCCTAACTTTTGTGCTATGTGAGTAGCATTACCAATCACTAATTCTTCTGGAAACATCGCGCAAGAAATCAGCAATTCAACATTGTTTATTTCTATTTTATTGGCTTGCAATACCTTTTCGATAGCTCCACATTCAAGAGAAATAGAAGTTTCATTTTCACCCAAAACTCTTCTTTCTAATGCTCCCCTGAATATATCTTCTCGATAAGGTTTTACTGCCTGTACCCAATTAGCGTTTTCTTGGGAATCATTATCAAACAGCCGCACTTTTTGATTTTTTTGCTCAAGCTCAGTTAGAAACTCTGGATAATTCTTTTTCCAGTAATCGTTAGTTCGTACACATTCTGGAAAATTGACCGCAATCGCACTGATTCCTACACCTTGATTCATCTTGACAAAACTCATTTGAACAGAAATAAAGAACATGGAAATTTGGACATTTGCTAGCTCTAGGCTAACTCCTAAAGCTAGCAAATTTAATGCTAATTAACTAAGAAAGAATTATCTCTTTCTTAACGATAAGCATTTTAACTATGTGCCTCGCGCAAAACCCGCCTTAAAACCTTACCAGTCGCATTCTTCGGCAACGAATTAACAAAGCGAACAAGGTGAGGAACCTTATAAGCCGCTATCTGTTTCGAGCAGAAAGCAATCACATCCTCCGGCGCGATAACTTGCCCATTATTAAGAACAATATGCGCCAAAATGCTCTCACCTTTAACCTTATCAGGAACGCCACAGATAGCCACTTCCGCAACTGCTGGATGTTGAGATATTACCCGCTCCAATTCACTCGGATAAACCTTAAATCCAGAAACATTGATCATGTCCTTCAAGCGGTCAACAATGTAGAAATAGCCCTCTTCATCCATCCGACCCAAATCTCCAGTATGAAACCAACCATTTGACATAACTTGGGCCGTTTCAGCAGGGCGGTTCCAATAGCTAGACATCACATTAGGGCCGCGAATAATAATCTCACCAACATCCCCAACATCGACTTCTGAACCCTCACTATCCACTACCTTCATTTCCACATTATCAATTGGCATCCCAATCGAACCAGGCTTATATTTCAAGTAATGGTTGTAACAAGAAAAAGGCGAAGTTTCCGTCAAACCGTACCCTTCATGGATTACCAAACCATACTGTTCTTGCCACTGCTCTACAACTTCCAAAGGCATTCTGGCAGCAGCGCTAAAATAATAGCGTACTGAGTTAAAGTTGCATTCATCCGGCGACATTTCTAACAGCTTGGCAAAGGCAGCCGGCACTCCAAAAAACATTGTAATCCCCTCCCTAGCCGTTACCTCCAACACTTCTGCTGGATAAAATCGGCGTTGTAACACAATCGTGGCACAGGCATTTAATCCCGCATTCAGAATGAAATTTTGACCGAAACAGTGAAACAAAGGTAAATACAAAAGTAACCTATCTTCAGCCCTCATACCGCAGCAGTGCTTGACAGAGTGCATATTTGAAGTCACATTGCCATGAGAAAGCGCAGCTCCTTTAGGAAAACCCGTCGTCCCCGATGTATAGATAATTGCAGCGGGTTCTGTGGGTTCCATTTCAACAGCTTTAGCTTCTGCTGAAGCTAAAGCTATCAGTTGTAACAAACTGATTTCTTTACAGCTTAAACTCAGCTTCCTTCCTGAAACATGAGAAGAATGGCTTACAGCCACACTCGGCGGCTTAACAACTCCATCTTCAGCAATTAAAATGTATTGAAGGTAAGCTAAATCATCATCAGGTACTTGCACTCGCAATGATTCTGTCGCAATTACTATCTTAGCAGCACAATCATTGAGAATAAACCGAACTTCATCAGTTTTAAGCATCGCATTGATCGAAACTGCGACAGCACCAATCTTTAAGATGCCCAGATAAGAGATGACAAATTCGGGAATATTAGGCAGGAAGAGAGCGACGCAATCTCCCCGTTTAATCCCTAATCCTTGCAACCCATTAGCAGCACAATTTGCCAATTGATTTAGCTGCTTGTAACTAAAAGATTTACCTTCAAAAATCAAAGCCGTTTTCTGAGGAAAAAATCTACACCCTCTCTCGATATGCTCTGCAATGTTCATCCCTGTTTTATCCTCGGTAAAATTGCTGCCAAACAATAGGTTTCGCGTGCATGATTTGGATGCACTGGTGTACTGTCGCTAAAGCAAATAGAAAACCACTACCTAAAGCTTTTGAGCGATCTTTTTTGTCTGAGGAAACATCCACGACGCAACTAGGATGAATTGCCTGACAAATTTGTTGCCAATTATTCGGTTCAAGTTGATAGATTTTGACGCACTGGCGAACAGTATCCGTCAAAAAGTGTTGCTGATTTGACAATCTCTCTGCTTTTTTACTGGGGTAAATATCTAGGTAAAAAGCAGTTTCAGAGATGTTAGCTGAAATATTGTGAGTAACCATTTTATGCCTTTCTAGCAATGTTCAACAATCCTTTACAGCCGCAAAATTACCAATGCTTGTGTAACGGACAAGCAACTCTTAACAAGTTAAAAAATTAACTCATTTCTTTTGCCGTAAATTTGATGTAGGGGCGAAGCATTCGGCCGATAAATTATCGCTAAAAACCAGTATTTTGTACCCGAATGCTTCGCCCTCCCTAGCAGGAGAATTGCCTACAAAAGAATCAAACAGCCGTGCTTCAAATTCCTAGTTCAAACTTGATAAAATCTGGTTCACAGCTTGCACAATCTTTCCTTCCTGTGCAATGTCAGCAGCAATCATGGCAATGTGTATATCCAAAGATTGCTCGTTGTCGTTCCAGATGTAAGACTTGTCAACATTCGGCGGCTGTCCCACAACTGCGCGCACAGCCTCATATAGAGGCAAAGTTTTATTCGACAAACACTCCCGTGCATCATAGTGACCGGCGACTTGATGGGTTCGCAAATCTACAGATTGGACAGCAAACATTAAAGCTACTGCCATATATTGCTGGAACAATTCAATCGAGCGACGAGCTAAATTAGCTGAAGCGAATCCTTGGCTATTGATATTCTGATTAAATTGTTCAGCGTGAGTAGGAAAGCGATCAGCAATTGAGTTTCCGTAAAAAGTCAACAGCGGCATAATGGAATTTCCCGCTATTTGCAGACCTTTTAATCCCATGTTGACCTTACGGTTTGTATTCCCAACCAAAGAAGGCGACAAACCATTATTAAATTCAGGTGCAGCTAACAGCGCAATTTGCACATCCAAATGCTTAGCCAGCAGACCTAAAAGATACCGCAAACGATCCATGCCCACACCAACATACTGTCCCAGAAAATTGCCGCCGTGATAGCTGGCTTGATTCTCAGTATCAATTAAGGGATTGTCAGTAACAGAGTTAATTTCAACTTCTATCTGCTGGGCAATTTCTGCTATTCCATCCACAATCGGCCCCAGGTACTGAGGCAAACAACGCAGCGAATAACGGTCTTGTATTGGATGATCGCCACGAGAATCATGCTCCCCATTTAACTCATCTCGATTCAAGCAGGAACCTTCTAGGAGTTCGACCATTTGGGAAGCGGCCCACACTTGACCAAAATGAGGCTTAAGCTTGTGAATGAAGGGATGAAAAGATTGATTTGTCGCCCCTAACCCTTGGATCATTAAAGCATGAGTACCCATTGCTAAAGCAAGCATTACTTGGGAATCCCGAACGCAATTAGCAGCAATACCCGTCATTACAGACGTACCATTAACCATTGCCAACCCTTCTTTGGGGCGCAAATCAATTCTTGGTAAATCTAATAATTCCAGCGCTTGAATTGCTGACATTTCTCTGCCATTAAAATCCACAGTGAAACTGTCATCTAAACCGATTAATGCCCCTGTGATTTGCGCTAGGGGAACTAAATCGCCGGAAGCGCCGATGGAGCCCAATTCACAAACGTGAGGCGTGACTCCTGCGTTGAGAAATGCAATCATCCGTTTAATTAACTCCAGCCGAATGCCTGAAGCGCCCTGGAGGTGGGAGTTAATTCGCAAAAGCATGGCGGCGCGAACGCAAGCTGTGGGTAGCTTCGGCCCGGCACCAGCTTTGAGAAACCAAATCAAATTGTTTTGTAAACTCGCGGCTTCTTCAGGTTCAATCTCTGTATTGGCCATCCCGCCAAAGCCAGTTGTAACTCCGTAAATCGCCTTTCCCGACTCGACAGCATTTGCAATGTAGTCGCAAGATGCTTGCACTCGTTCCGCAATATCGCTTTCATCATTCAACCGGACTCTGGTTCCACAACGGGCAACCCTGGCAACTTCTTCTACACTCAGCCGTCGGTTCCCCACAGTTACGTTACTCAAATTAGGCTCAGGCCATTTGGGTAATTTTAGAGAAATCGGCTGTGTTAAGTTTCTTGACACTTCTTAGATCCTAAATTTATAGATAGATGCCACTAAAATGTGACTTTAGTCACAGCACACTCGAAACCAGGATGTTATTTTGAATTCAATGACGGAGAAATATGACTCGACACCATACTCTGCCATTGCTACTCAAATCTTTCACTTCGTTTCGTAAAACAAGCCGCAGCCATTAGACATCACCGATGATGAGTCTACAAGCCTTATTGCGTTAAGGCTCGAAGCTTAAATTCGGTTGGTGTCTATTGTTCTCCGAGCAAAATAAAACTGCGCCGACGCTACATTATGCGGGCAGAGTTATAATTGATTGAGTTATTAAAGCTGGTAGGCTGTTACAGGGGCTATTGACCGATAACTAAATGACAATACCACGGCTAAAGGCTAATCATAGATTTTTGTAACAAAACTTTACAATGATTTCCGAAATTTTTAGGATGACTATTGAACGGTACGGGATATCTGGAAAACAGTTATCCAAGTTTTCAGGCGTTAGCGAGAATCATATTTCTGAGTTTCGGCGGGGCAAGACTGGCATTTCTACGGAGGTGCTGTGGAAATTAATCGAGGCAATGGACGAGATCAAGCCGGGAGCCCGCGCTTACTTCTGTAATCGGCTGACGGGGGGACAGGGATTTGGTAACAGCAGCCAGATGTCAGTGCCAAAGCAACTAGAGTCTTTGTTAAATATGCAGATATTGGTTGATGAGCTCTCTGACGACAGTTTGGCCTTGCTGCTGATGGTGGTGGCGGCGCGGATTAAGAATGGTGTTTCCTCTTCTCATGCGAAGGGTTTTGAGCTAATTGGTTGATAATTTTACTGCTAGGAAAGTGCAGGCAAGAATTCAACAGCTCTTTCCTCATTTCTGAAACTATTGCTGAACACGGATTAAGAGAAATTACGCTGATTTAACTGATTTTTTTATCGGCTCTAAAAATCAGTATTAGACCTCTTGCAAAAATAGCTGGGACGGGCAAGATGCCCATCCCACAAAAAGTTTTTTTCTTGTGGAATGGGCCGGAGAGCCCGTTCCAAAATTTGATTAAAAGGACTTTTGCAAGAGGTCTATTGTAGGGTGCGTCAGCCCTTTCTCGTTTCCCTTGTAAGCGTAAGTGTTCTACCCGTGGCACCCTACAGGCCTCGTTAGTTGTTTAAATACATAACAGCTTACAGGCTTTTTTAGTACATCTGCACGGGGTAATTTCAGTTTAAAGCTATGAGGGAATTAGAAATTAGGAATTATATTTGCTCTCTATTTTGTGGTAGCAATCCCTAACTTAGCTCCCTTAATTTGCCGTAATCGATCCATAACTTCCACAACATTCCCGTGATTGACATTTTTATCCGCATTCAACACAATTAATGAGGTCTGATTTGACCCCATCACCTGTCGCACCGTACTCTCAATCTGTTCTAAATTGACTGACTTTTTATCAACCATTAATTTTCCTGATTCATCAATGGTGACGGTAATTTTAGCAGGCGAGTCTTGAACCTGAGAGGTTGTTGCTTTCGGTAAATTTACGGGCAGACCCTCGGATTTGGATAAAGACATAGAGGAAACAATTAGAAATGTCAATATGGCGAAGACCACATCAATCATTGGCACGATGTTAATCTGGGGAATATTATCAGGTTCATCGGGTAGGCGCATAGTTAGATTCTCTTAGTAGTTGTTCGTAGCGGTGACGGTACAGTAACTCTAGCTGGCCTCCGGCTTCCTGAATATAAGCTATCTGCTGTAAGTAAAACCCGCGAAACATATTGGCAAATAGGAGCGTAAAAATTGCCACCACTAACCCCAGTGCCGTAGAGATGAGGGCTTCGCTAATCCCACCGGTAACGCCTGCGGCATTGCTGCCCCCGGCCTCCCCCAGTTTGAGGGAGCCAAAGGTGGCAATTAACCCCAAAACTGTTCCGAGCAACCCAAATAGTGGGGAAAGGCTGATAATGGTGTCAAATATTGTATTGAATCGCTTCAGGATAGGGATTTCTGCCTGAGAACCACTCTCTAGGGCCAAACGAAATTCTTCGATGTTGGGCGAGTCTAGTTCTAAAGCTTCTAAAAAAATCCGGGCTAGGGGCAAATCGCCGTTTACTTGTAACTTTTTGATTGCGGAATCGGGGTTTTGACTGTATGTCTGTAGAACTTCCCGCACCACTCGCCGCTGTCGCCGATTTACCTTAAACCAAAACGCCAGACGCTCTATGATCAGTGCGACTGCTATGATTGACGAGGCAAACAGGGGCCAAGCAACAATGCCTGCTGCGTTAAAAATGTAAATGAGACTATCCATTGGTTTTTACTCTCGCTACCTCTGTTGAACGATCGCAAGCTGTCTAATGCTGCAATTAGCCCGATCGAAGGCTGGTAGAGTTTCTGCGTCAAGTCGGTACAAGTGATTCAGACGGAGAATTATTTCACTCAAGCGCGATCGCACAAAGGCACTACGTTTATGTGACTCTCTTCGTCTGTACCCAAAATGCTCCTACTGCGAGTTCGACCGATTTTTCTGCCACTGCTTCTTTGCTAAGTATTTGCGTTAGGACTTGACAATAATCTTCAATACCTTAAAAGATTCTCAACTAGGTTTTCACAAAATTTAGTCTTTGTCAAGCCATCACCCACAACTTCTTTAATAAGAAATCATGATTGATTGTTAGTAATTAATCACAGATATTTATAATTGCATTCTCTAAAAAGCTTGAGAATGCTGAAATTTCTTGGTAGATTCGGGTGTGGAGTATTGCAGTTAAGGAATTTTGGAAGCTTGCCCTGTCAGAATCCGAACATTGACAGCGCCCCTGGGAGCAACGCAGGCCCACCCAAAGGAAATGCTCAGTGGTGGCGTCTACGGGCTCTCTCAAGATTAAATAAATGAAAAATAATTGCAAGAGTCTTGAACAGGGTGACAGTCTTCTTATAGGATGAGTAGGTTCATTATTGATAGCAAGCTCAACCAGCAGTTGGTAGCTTGTTTCGGGTTATGTGGGGGAGCCAGCGAGGATGTTGCCAACCCATTCATCAAGGAGATTCATAAGGCATGAGCTTTTCAAATGTTTCGGCGACGCAAAGAGAACAACAAGAAGAATCTCTCAAAAAAGTTCTGGCGCTCAGTCTGTTAGCCTCAACCTTACTGCACGGTGTCGCGCTGCCGTTGAGCCTCAAGTTGGTAAAACCTGCTGAATTTGCAGATGATGCCATTGAAATTGTCATGGTTGATGAGCCTAAAGTAGAGGAAACCAAGCCAGAGCCGGATATTCAAGAAAAGGTATCTCCCCCGCCTGAGACGTTCAAACCAGAACCGCTACCAGAGCCAACTCCCCCAGAGGAGTCACCGATAGCCGCAACGCCACCGCCGATTCCAGAGGAGCCACCGATAGCGGTAACGCCACCGCCGATTCCAGAGGAGTCACCGGTTGCGGTAACGCCACCGCCGATTCCAGAGGAGCCACCGGTTGCGGTAACGCCACCGCCGATTCCAGAGGAGTCACCGGTTGCGGTAACGCCACCACCAGAGATTAATAATAAAGAGCAGCCCTTAACGGAAACTTCGCCACCAACTCCTGTGGAGCCTTCCCCGATCGCACCTACACAAGATTTCAATTCCCCAGAAACTCCTAAAACCCCGATCGCCAACGAACCCCAAAACCCCTCGCCCGAGCCAACAATCGATCGCCCCAGCACAACGGCTCCCCAGCAATCGCCTCGGAGCGAACCACCCGTTACCGCCTCCCGCCCCAGGGGCGCTGGGATTTCCGCAGACTTTACAAAAGATGCTGGAAACCCCAAGTCCTCCGACAGCCCTGAAAAAAATAACCCGCTCTCGCCATCTGCTTCGGCGGGTAGCGGGGAGCCTTCCTCAGAAACATCAAATTTTTCTTCCGGGCCCATGCAGCGATCGCCCGGAGCTGGCTCGCCAGTCACAGCTACTAGGCCAGGAGGCGGCGGCAATTCTAGAAATGCGATCGGAGGTGCAGGAAACCTCGCCTCATCTGGAAGCCCTGGAGGCGGAAACCCTGGAGGAAGTGCGTCGAACTCACCATCCGGCGGCGCCAGCGAAAATGGCGACATACCTTCCTCAGAGCCATTTGGGTCTGGTTCGGGGCGATTGGGGGGCTCGTCTGCTGCTGGCTCACCAGTCACAGCTACTAGGCCAGGAGGCGGTGGCAATTCTAGAAATGGGAACGGAGGTGTAGGAAACCTCGCCTCCTCTGGAAGCCCTGGAGGCGGAAGCCCTGGAGGAGGTGAATCTAACTCATCATCCGGTGGAGGTGGAAATGGTGGCGGGCTTTCGTCAGAGCCATTTGGCAGCGGTTCGGGAGCGATGCCAAAACCGACAAATCCAGCAAGAGGGGGGAGTCCTTCGCGGGCTTCCGGCCAACCTCCAGGCACTTGCATTAGCTGCGATAAACCTGACTATCCGAGCGCAGCCAGAAAAGAAGGGCGGGAAGGTCGAGTGCAAGTCAAGTTTGACGTTGACCCCAACGGTAAGGCATTCAACATAGCGATCTTGATTTCTAGCAACTACGACGACTTCGATCGCGCAGCGATTAAAACAGTAGAAAAATGGAAATTCGCCTCATCTGAGAGTGGCATTCAAGGAAAAACAGCATCCATTACCTTCGAGCTCAATGATTAGGGAATTGCTGGAAACATCCGTAATTTGCCTGGGAATTCAGTACCGGGAACGCAAGTGCAAACTTAAAACTTTAATTTTTTGTGAATTATGAATTTGGGAATACCGTCAGCAAAATTAAGTAAACTTCAGCGACTTGGACTCGCTCTATTTCTTGGTTCCAACTTGGGAATGGCTCTGTTGTTTGCCAACCCTCACAGCGCAATGGCAGCAGTAATTACTTTACCTGATGGCGGACGTTGCGAGGGAGAATTGAGTGAGGGAAAACTCAGCGGCCCCGGCATCTGTCAATATGCCAACGGCGATCGCTACGAAGGCCAATTTCTCAACGGTCAACCTCACGGTCAAGGCATCTATACCTTTAAAGAAGAAGGTCGATACCAAGGAGAATTTGCATCGGGTGAATTCAACGGTCAAGGTGTCCGCGAATTTCCTAACGGCAACCGCTACGAAGGGAGTTTTAAAAATGGCGAGTTCGACGGTACAGGCACTTTTACCTCAACTAACGGCATTCGTTACGAAGGCTCTTTTACCAATAGTTCTCCCAGCGGTCGAGGGGCTTTTACGTTCAGTGATGGCACTCGCTGCGAAGGAGATATTAAAGAAGGAAAAGTTAACGGCAAAGGTGTCTGTCAATATGCTAATAAAAACCGCTACGAAGGAGATTTGCTGAATAACTTGCCTGACGGACAAGGAACCTATACCTTTGCTGAAGGAGGTCGTTATGAAGGGCAATTTAGTGAAGGGCAATTTAACGGCAAAGGGGTTCGCGAATATCCGAACGGCAACCGCTATGAAGGAGAGTTTGTGAAGGGCAACCCTCAAGGTCAGGGATTGCTTACTTTTAAAGAAGGGGGACATTATCAAGGGCCGTTCGACAGTGGAGACTTTAGTGGTGAAGGTGTCCGCGAGTTCGCCAATGGAAATAGCTATAAAGGCACTTTTGTCAAGGGTAAGATGAGCGGGAAAGGAGTGTACGTTTTTGCCAATGGCGATCGCTGCGAAGGCGAATTTAGCGATGGTCAGTTCAGCGGCAAAGGTAGCTGCATTTACGCCAATGGCGATCGCTATCAAGGTGAATTCCTCAACGGCCAGAAACACGGTCAAGGTTTGTACGTCTATGCAGACGGAACGAAGGTAGAGGGAAATTGGCAACAGGGACAGCTTCAAAAATAGGCGTTGCTGATTTAGGGTATGAAAGGCTAAATATGCAAGTCATAGAAACAAGTATCCACAAAACTTCGGGATTTTCAAGTTATTTTTTTCATACCCTGATTAAGCAACGCCCGATCGCACTGCACCCAGAAAATTATGATTTTGAGTGCAGTGGGGAAACAAGATAATTAGATAACAGAAGGGGCTTTCATCGCCAAAATGCGATCGATCGCATCCTCAACAACCTTATCAGGCGTCGAAGCACCCGAAGTCACGCCCACCACAATTTTACCATCAGGCAACCAACCTTCAGCCACGACCAAATCTCCCCCCAAAGGCTTGTGTTCGATCCGATTTCCAGGTAAAATGCGCTCCGCACAATCAATGTGATAAGAAGGAATAGTTTTGTCGATCGCAATCTCCTGCAAGTGCGTAGTATTAGAAGAATTAAAACCCCCAATCACCAGCATCAAATCCAACTTTTCCTCAACCAAACTCAACATAGCATCTTGCCGTTCCTGAGTCGCATCGCAGATAGTATTAAAACTCAGAAAATGCTCGTTCAAATTCTCCGGCCCGAACTTCCGCATCATCGTCTTTTCAAATAACTTGCCAATGTTCTCTGTCTCAGTTTTGAGCATAGTAGTTTGGTTAGCAATCCCTACACTTTCCAAATCCACATCTGGGTCAAAACCAGCAGAATAAGCCTTGCTAAACCTAGCAAGAAACTCAGCCCGATCGCCCCCGTGCAAGATATAATTGCTGACATATTCAGCTTCGTGCAAATTCAGCACAATCAAATACTTATCAGCAAAAGAACTCGTCGCCACAGTTTCTTCATGCTTGTACTGACCGTGAATAATCGAAGTATAATCCCTCTTCTTGTGCTTCTCAACAGTATTCCAAACCTTAGAAACCCAAGGACAAGTAGTATCAACAATTTTGCAGCCCTTATCGTTAAGCAACTGCATTTCTTGCACGCTCGCCCCAAAAGCCGGTAAAATTACCACATCGCCGCTATCGACAACCGAAAAATCTTTAAGTCCCTTTTCAACAGAAATAAAACCAACTTCCATATCCCGCAAATGCTGATTTACAGAAGGATTGTGAATAATCTCATTAGTAATCCAAATCCGTTCGGACGGGAAATGCTGGCGAGTCTCGTAAGCAATAGCCACAGCGCGTTCCACCCCCCAGCAAAAGCCAAAAGCCTGAGCCAGCCGGATCGTGACTGCGCCGCGTTCCAGCCTGTAATTATTGTCGCGAATTTGCTGGATCAGACTGCTTTGATAAGCCGTCTCCATCACAGTCGCTACTTCCGCTTCATGTCCGAAACCCTTGCGGTGGTAGTTTTCAGATTGTTGGAGCGATCGTTTAAAAGCTTTAGTATCCATGCGGTATCGAGTTGAAATCTAGGTTAATTACCTTTGATTTTAGAACCATTGGAGAATTCTCATCTCAAATTTGGAAACCCCGCCTGCAACAATTGCAAAACGGGGCAACCCAACTATATATTGACTCTGACGGCAAATCACAGATTCCAACCGATACTTTTTTGCTAACATTTGCTAACAAATACATAAGTTGAGAGCCGATCTCAACCAAGGCGTATCAACCGATGCCCGTAGAAATTTCTACAAGCACTTATATTCTAGCGTTCAGCTTGGTTATCGCTTACAGCTATTAGCCAATCAGATTATTTGCTTTGATAATGTAGAGGCAACTTATTTATATAGCGGTTGCGTACTACCAAGGTTTTTCACCTAAATCTGAGTGGCTAAATTCATTCTATATGATATATAGACAAGAAGGTAAATGTAAGTTATTGTTAGCAAATGTTAAAAAAAGTCTTACTGTTAATCAACCTTCTTCGGCACAAAATCCCGCAAAGAAACCCGGTTTCTTAGAAAAATCTGGGTTGGGAACCGATAAATCTACCAAGAAACCGGGTTACACAAACCTGAGTGCGTCATTCCTACGATACTTTCACATTTGCTTCGGCGCGAAAGGAGAACTCGATTCAACCGAACTGAAACCGCCGGCAAAATCCTCACCGTAAGCCTCTTCCCCGTGCTCGCCGATATCCAAACCTTGGTCTTCAGCAGATGACGGCACTCGCAGTTCCATAAACTGCCCCAGAATTTTCAGGATGACAAAAGTGCCGACAGCAGCAAACACGTAAGTAGCTAGAACGCCTATAAACTGGGTCACGATTAGCCCCGGATTCCCGGCAAACAGCCCGTCATTTCCGGCAGCGTTAACCGCTTTAGTCGCAAATACGCCAGTCAGAATTGCGCCCACAGTTCCACCTAGGCCGTGAACTGGGAACGTATCCAAAGAGTCGTCAAATCCCAGCTTAGCGCGGAAACTAACGGCAAAAAAGCAGCAAACCGAAGTGATCGATCCGATCAAAAGCGCTCCCACTGGAAGCACGAATCCAGCCGCAGGTGTGATTCCCACCAATCCCGCTAGGAAACCGCTAGCAATGCCGACTGCTGTCGGTTTGCCTCTGAGCACCCATTCTACAATTGTCCAAGTTAAGCCGCCGGCGGCAGCAGAAATCATCGTGGTGACAAAAGCCACTGTTGCTAAAGAACCAGAACCCAAAGCACTACCACCGTTGAAGCCAAACCAGCCAAACCACAGCAGCCCAATTCCCAACAACACGTAGGGTACGTTGTGGGGGGTGTGGGGCTTGTTCAAGTGGTCTGTGCGGGGCCCGATCATCCAAGCTGCGACTACCGCAGATACGCCGGAACTGATGTGCACGACTGTGCCGCCGGCAAAGTCTAAGGCTCCGATCGCCTGTAGCCAGCCTCTACCCCAAACCCAGTGGGCTAAAGGAGAGTATATGAAGGTAGACCACAGCAGCACGAACCAGAAATAGGTTTTAAATGTTACTCGTTCGACGATCGCCCCGGAAATCAGTGCTGGAGTGATGATGGCGAACATCATCTGGTACACCATGAAGACTTGGTGGGGTATTGTCGGTGCGTAGCCGATCGGATCTGGTTTGTCTGCCGTGACGTTGTTCAAGAACATCCAGTCGAAGCCGCCGATAAAGGTTTCGATCCCTTTACCAAAGCCTTCGGACGCTGGAGTGGAAACGTCAAAGGCCAAGCTGTAACCCCACAGAGTCCAGGTGACGCCGATCAGTCCCATCATGACTAAGCTCATCATCATGGTGTTGAGGACGTTGCGCGATCGCACCAGTCCTCCGTAGAAAAACGCCAGCCCCGGTGTCATAAGCAATACCAGTGCTGAGGAAACCAACATCCAGGCCGTATCGCCGGTGTCGATCGGATTCGGTGCAGCAGCAGCAGCAGCAGGGGCAGTGTCTTGAGCTAAGGCATTGTCCATCAGCGGCCCGCTTAACAGCCACAGTGCGGTGATGCCGATCGTTAAACTTTTTTCGATCGCGTTATTTGTACCGATTCTAGATGCGAGGATTTTAGATTCAATAGTTATTTGCTTTTAAGTCCCTGTTTTAGCGGAACAAATCTTCAATAGACCTCTTGCAAAAATCCTTTTCATCTATTGATGGGACGGGCAAGATGCCCATCCCACAAGAGTTATTTTTTCTTGTGGGACGGGCAAGATGCCCGTCCTAATTATTTTTGCAAGAGGTCTAATAGGTAATTCGCCCATCATCAACCCCCCGACTTCGCATAGCCGGACTCATCTAATACCAATTTTAAAAAAGAATGCAACAGTATTCTTGTTCCCCCCCTTAGCAAGGGGGGGCTAGGGGGGGTCGAAGAGTGTTGCACGATTTTAGAGAAATGGTATAAATTCGTCAACTATCAATCTAATGCTCTATGCCTTTTGGATTGCACCATTTGTACAAATAGTTATTCTGTATTAGCGTATACAAAATACCAACACTCGTATTTTATTAATCTATCCGGGCCTACTTGACATAACCCGTGACAGCAGAGTAAGCGGGGAGAGAAAGAGGGGAAGAGTGTCCGAGGGGGAGAGTTATGACTTCAACCTTCTAACTAATGACTCATTAGTGATGACTCATTGTTCAACTGCATCTGACCGAACATTTGCAGGGCCGATCGCCAAACCAGATAACCTCGATCGTTCAGGTGCAAGCCGTCTGTGCTGAGTTCAGTTAGTAAATTGCCGTCAGCATCGGCAAACAGGGGGTGCAAATCCAGATACAAAACATTTTCAGAACTAGCAATTTCTTTCAGCCGCCGATTTATTGCCCGAATCCGACTGTTAGGAATCGCCAAAAGCCGATCGCGATTTTCCCAAGTAGCTTGTTCCCCGCTGTGCGGCAAAATCGACTGCACCACCACTTGCGCCTTCGGGTGAGCCCACCGCAAATCGCGGATAATCTGGCGCTGGTTGTCCACAATCCCTTCGTCGCTGGCCCCCCGCAACAAATCGTTAATCCCGATCATCACAAACACCGTATCCGGCACAGTTCGATCGAACAACTGCAACCGCTTCAGCAAACCCACGGAAGTCTCCCCCGAAATCCCTTGATTCAGCCAAATTCGATCGGGCGGTAACAGCTTCGTCGGAAACCACATACTCAGAGAATCCCCAGCCAAAACATTCAGTTTTGGGGGTCGATTCGCCGCCGCCGCCTCAGCTTCCCGGCCCAACTGCGTCACCCACTGCTGGTAAGTCCATTTGTGTCGCTGTCCCGGAACGGACACGTCTAGCACTGCCTTTGTAGAGTTTGTCGCCGCCGGACGAATTTGTTCTTCAGGGCTTTCTACCGTCAGCGCAGCACTAGCTGGGGAGCTTTCTGTCAAGTTGTGTCCCCGCAGCAGTTGAGCGACTGCGAGTATCAGTACCCCGTTCGTCAACAGAGATAGCAAAGCCCAAACCGGAACAGTTTTCGATCGGCCCCCTTCCATCCCTAAGAGGGATTTATGAGTTCTACTTCTGCTAACTCCTCCAAACTTCTCCATAAACTCAAGCGATTTGCAGGCACCACACTGAATAATTGGCACTCATTGCTACATCAAATTTTGCCGGTCGATTAAAGCCTCAATTCTTGTAAGAATCAAGCACTGTGATGTTTTGGGCAAGGGGGGCGATGCAGAACTTTGCTTTTTCGGACTACTCTACCATAAAAAATCTTCCTACCAAACTTTCTTGCACAGAAATCGGATTTGTCAAAACAGCAATTCACAAAAATTTCTCTAATGCTGCCCTGGACGCAGAAACCCGGTTTTGTAAAGTAATTGCGTGATTTTAGCAATAGACTAAGAAGGATAAACCGGGTTTTTGAGGGTCGCTAGTGCCTCCGGGACTGCATCCGTGGGCGGCTATTTTAGATTGTGGTTTTTCTAATTGACACTCTCAGCGCTGAAGCGACTGAGATTCTTAAGAAATTTCGTTCTTAATATCCCTATTGCTAGGGTTCCT
>NZ_JAUBWA010000002.1:0-65601 GCF_036702825.1 Microcoleus sp. A003_D6
TCTAAGTTTCCCACGATCCAGATCAATGTCAATACTACCCTTGACAATTTCCCTTTTTCCTTAACTTGTCACCAATGGTTATTGTAGGGTGCGTCAGTTATAAAATCTTTGCTAAACACAGATCGGACTTTTGCTGACGCACGCTACGGAATCAGGTATTGTAGGGTGCGTCAGTTATAAAATCTTTGCTAAACACAGATCGGACTTTTGCTGACGCACCCTACGGACTCAGGTATAATTGACAGGTCTGATTTGGGAATAAACCACATGAAATACCCACCAGAACCAACATCATTAAATCAAGCCCGCACAGCCTTTAAAAAAATCTGGGGATACGACGACTTTCGGCCGCCGCAAGGAGAAATAGTTAGCAGTTTATTAGCGGGAAAAGATACAATTATAATTATGCCGACAGGTGGCGGCAAATCAATCTGCTTTCAACTGCCAGCTTTGTTACAAACAGGCTTAACTTTGGTCGTTTCGCCGCTGGTAGCACTTATGGAAAATCAAGTGCAAGAATTGCGCGATCGCAATCTCCCCGCTTCCCTCCTCCACAGTCAATTGCCAACACCGCAGCGCCGCCAAACTATGCAATCGCTGCAACAAAACAAATTAAGATTGCTGTACTTGTCTCCTGAAACATTACTCAGCAAACCTGTTTGGGAAATTATCAGTCAGCCGCACATACCCATCAATGGTTTAATATTAGATGAAGCTCACTGTTTGGTGCAGTGGGGCGATACTTTTCGACCAGCTTACCGCCGTTTGGGCGCAGTGCGATCGGCTTTATTGAAAACCAAGCCGGAAGGTAGTAAAATTGCGATCGCAGCTTTCACCGCTACCGCCAACCCGGAAGCACAGCAGACAATCAAAAAAGTCTTGCAACTGCAAAAACCAGAAGCATTTCTGCTAAGTCCCTACCGTTCTAACCTGCACCTGCAAGTGCAAACTGTCTGGACGCCCAGAGGACGCAAGCAGCAATTATTAAATTTTATCAAAGCTCGACCAAAACAAGCAGGTTTAGTGTATGTTCGCACTAGAAAAGATAGCGAAAATTTGGCCGAGTTGCTGGAAGAATCAGGCTATGAAACAGCAGCATATCATGCAGGTTTGAGTCCCGAAGAACGGCGAAAAATAGAAAAAGCTTGGCTGAACAATGAGCTTAAATTTGTGACTTGTACCTCAGCCTTCGGTATGGGAATTAACAAGCCCGATGTCAGATGGGTTGTGCATTTTCAAGCACCTTTGCTATTATCAGAATACATTCAGGAAATTGGTAGAGGCGGACGCGACGGCAAATCGGCGATCGCCCTGACATTGATTAGCGAACCGACGGGTTTGCTTTATCCCGAAGATAAACAAAGAAGGCAATTTTTTCAAGATAAATTGCGATCGCAATACCGAGAAGCGCAGCAGTTAGCCAAAAAACTGCCAGTTAAAGGCGATATAGAAGCAGTTTCCCGCGAATTTCCCGAAAGTGCGATCGCCCTTTCTATCTTGCACAGCAGCGGACAATTAACATGGCAAGATCCTTTTAATTATGCGATCGATAAATCTCCACAGCAAAAAGCGGAAAAATCAAATTTTACCGCCGCTGAGGAAATGGTAAAATATCTCAAACACAGGGAATGCAGGTGGCAATTTTTGCTGCAAGCTTTTGGGTTTGCAAAGGAAGCTAAATCAATGCGCTGCGGTCACTGCGATAATTGTCGGTAATTTTAGTTAATGGCGATTTACTGTTGGGTGGGGCGGGTTTACTATAATAGACCTCTTGCAAAAATAACTAGGACGGGCAAGATGCCCATCCCACAAAAAACATTTTTCCTTGTGGAACGGGCATCTTGCCCGTTCCAAAATTTGATTAAAAGGACTTTTGCAAGAGGTCTATTGTTGATTTTAGGCAATTACGATCGGTGAACCCGCCCCTACAACAGATTGACTCCACGCAAATAGATAGATTTTCTATTACGGATTACCTCTTACCAAAAGAAACTAAATGATAGAAATAGACACAGAACAAATGTACACAGTTGAAAATACAGGGGAATTAAATCAAAATAATGTCAATCAGCGATTAGATATTTGGCTGTCAAACCAGATACCGGACTTATCCCGATCGCGAATCCAAACCCTCATATCACAAGGCAACGTCAAAGTCAACGACGAAACCTGCACCTCGAAAAAAATCTCAGTCAAAACGGGCGATCGCATCCACCTCACTTTACCCGAAACCCAGCCCACTTCCTTGCAGCCGGAATCAATTCCCCTCGACATTCTCTACGAAGACGACAGCCTAATTATCATCAACAAACCAGCCGGATTAGTCGTCCACCCAGCAGCCGGACACGCAGACGGTACATTAGTCAACGCCCTCTTAGCCCACTGTCCCCTAGCAGAAATAGGCGGAGTTCAGCGGCCGGGAATCGTACACAGATTAGACAAAGATACAACAGGTGCGATCGCGATCGCCAAAACCGACATTGCCCACCAACACCTGCAAGCCCAACTCAAAACCAAAACCGCCCGCCGCGAATATTTAGGCATAGTTTACGGCGCTCCCAACACCGAAACAGGCACAATAGACTTACCCATCGGGCGGCATCCCACAGACCGCAAAAAAATGGCGGTAGTACCAGTAGAAAAAGGCGGCCGCCCCGCAGTTACTCACTGGACAATCAAAGAAAGAATCGGCAACTATTGCTTAATGCACTATCAATTAGAAACCGGCCGCACCCATCAAATTCGCGTTCACACAGCCGAAATAAAACATCCCATTGTCGGCGACCCGATGTACAGTTCCAACCGTTCTATCGGCGTCAATTTAACCGGACAAGCCCTCCACGCATGGCGGCTGACATTGCAGCATCCCGTAACCGGAGAATTAATAGAGGCGATCGCGCCTTTGCCCGCTCAATTCAACACCTTGTTAAAAATATTGCGCCTGCGATCTCATATTTGATATTCTGGTCAATTAAAACTGGTAATTTCTATGTCTAAATTTGAGGAACTTTGCAAAGCTTACGCCACATCCCGGCAAGCATATCGCGAATCCTGCCAAGCTTGTTTGGATTTTAGTGAAATTTTCCTCAACCAAATGAGCGATTACTTGGAATGTGCGATCGAAAAACAAAATCAAAAGTTTGACGAAGATGGCGTACTGCATTTTGATGGGGCGATCGATGTTTGCGAAAATCCCGAAAATCCCGAAAAGGGCGATCGCGAAACAGTCACAATATATTTGAGTGTTAACAAAGTTATTGACAATTTCATTGTGAATGTTTATCCTTGGGGTCGCGATTTCAAAATTCTCATTGATGAACCCAGACACTTTGAAGAAGCTTTTGAATACATTTTTGATACACTCCAATCGGCTTATACGGGCGCAAGCCAGTTACCATCAGAACCCGATCCTGTACCTTTTTAAAGAAAGACTACTTGAAATCCATCTGCGTTTATCTGCGTTATCTGCCTTACATCTGCGGTTGACTTATCAATCAAAAATTGACGCAATAAGTCTAATATACATCCGCTACATCCCGCACATCGCTCGCTGCCGAACTTCCTTCAAAAAATTATGAGTCCCGAGTTTTGGATTCCAAGTTTATCAAAAAACTCAAACCTCAAAACTCAAGACTCAAAACTCTCTCAGCTTAAAAGCCGATCGATTCAGTCGATCGCCCGACACAAATAATCGCATCAGGGCAGCATCAATTACCGGCGACGGGGAACCATCGTCTCGATATTGATATTAGCCAGAGGAACGCGCTGCGGCGGACTAGCAGGCAGGGGCATATTGCGCGCCATACCCAAATAGTTCGACGGATCGCCAGCCTTGGGCTGCTGTTCTTGAGGAACAAAACGGCGCACGCCTGTCTGCCAGATGATTTGCGGGAAGCCAAGCTGCGAACGGTGGTACTCGCTGTAGCGGGGCGTCTTCAAGTTGAAAGGAGTGTCCCCTCCAACTCGCTGAGGCAAAATTCGGCGCTGCTGGTAAGGTACGGTATCGTAGCCGAACTTATCCAGGTACTCTTCGCTATTGACCAACTCGTCAATAAAGCCTTGAGGCCCCTTATTAGCGACCACGATCGACCAAGCAATCTTTTCGCGATCGCTGTACACATCCCGGCCCAAAACGCGCTGCACGCACATTTCCACAAATCGATAGTTGCTGTTAGTTTGGTAATTCCGCTCTAGGAAAGGAGAAGAAGTCGCCAAACCGCGAATAAAGTCCCGCACCGTAATCTGGCCGAACTTAAGTTGCGACTCCAAAGACTTTTGGCGGTTGCTCTTGAGGATTTGGTGTTCGCTGTAAATCTGGCGATATCCAGCCCAAATCAAATTTTCCATGTCTCCAGACGAGAGCACATTTTCAGTTGTGAAAATTCTGGGCTTCTCGTCGCTCCCCACTTCAAAACCAGCAACGCGCTGGTTTTGGCTCTTGGGGGCGTAGCTTAACAAAGGTAGCGCCACGTTAAAATCTCCGTTATCTCAAATTTCAGAAATAGTTGACACCGTGAGCTGCCAGCAAAACGGATACAACTAACCAACATACAGATTAGGGGATTCCCGCAATCTAAATCTGATTTTCCTGAATTTTTGCAACAATCTGTAACATTTGTTGACTTTGGGGAAGTCATTAGTCATTGGTCATTGGTCATTGGTCATTAGTCATTGGTCATTGGTCATTAGTCATTACTTTGGCGTCGTTTCGAGACTCAGCCCACTGCTGACTGCTGACTAATGACTGCGGACTGCGGACTAATGACTAAATTACCAGCCCAGAGCCGAATAAAACTCGCTGGCGGGTATTTGAGATGCTGCTGGTTCTGATGTTGCATCCGAGTCTGGTTTCACGCGAATTTCGGTGCAAAAAGTCGAAGTGCTGAAACCGCCAAAGCGCTTTACACTACTCGTCCGCATCCGCACGTTGGGATTGGGAAACCAGAAACGCTCGATCGAACTCATCGTCTCGTATTCGGTAATCAGCAGCAGCCCATCCTCGTCATCCATCTCAAAACGGCCAGCCACCGGCACAATTTCCGCATAGCCCCGTTCGCGCAACATCAAGCCCTGTCGGGGATTTTCAGGATCGGGGACGATCGCGAACACCGTAGACCCTTTATGATTCTCATCATCCTTATCCCACGCCATAGAGCCGTGCCAAGTCACAAAAGCCCCCCCAGCAGCCCGGCTCGGATCGACTTCGTGCATCTTGCAAATCTCCGCGACTTTCGCGTCATCCGCACCCAGGGCCGTTACCTGAATATTTGAATCCCCAATCTCCGCTTGGCGGAAAGCGAGGTGGTGAGTGCTGCGCTGCGATCGCCACTCCCCAGCGCTGCTTTGAAAAAACTCCATTGCATCCATACGAACTAGCTCCTTTGGCTTGTGCTTCCCGGTCTTTACGCCTTTTTATGATAAGGCTCCCCCCACTTAGATGTACTTTTGCGGCACAAATTAGTCTTAAAATGTGTACTTTGGACATATTGTCAAGGGAATGTTATGATAGTTTACAATGTAGGAGAAACAACAAATCCTGCGAAACATCATTTCGATCGATCTCGCATCGATCTCAGCAAACTGGAGGAGCGACTTATGGATATGCCTACAACCAGCCTCAGCATGGAACAGCAGTTCAAACTACAAGTGCTGCGCGAAGAAGTCAAAAGCTTAAGCCAAAGCCAAGCTCAGGAATACTTGCTCGAAGTTATGCGGCAAAACATGGTTAAAGAAAACCTGTTAAAGCATTGGATGAAGAATATGTGAACTCTTCGAGCATTTCTTCACAAAAATTAGTGGCTTGTATCTGCAAAAAGTGCGATCGAGCTTTTAAACAAAAAATCCAGAATCCCGCTTTTTCCAAGAAAGCGGGATTCTCAATTCAGAAAAGTTTTACGCAGTTTTTTTTGTCGCTACCATACTCAGCAAATTAAATGTTTTTAGCTAAGGGGGTGACCACAAGAGTCAAAACATCTGTATAATTAAGGACATAGCCCTGTTCCCCTCTGATAAAATAGCAGCTTGTTGCGTCTTGTTGCCATTAATTCCGCAAGAATTTCTCCATAAATTTCCATTCCTATTATCCAATATTGACCATACAATCCACCCCAAAAACTACTGTGTCGGCGGAGCGTTCGCTTGGATGCTGTAAGGCAACCAATATATTTTTGTATTCCCATTCCCATGATGAATGATTTTTTGACATGGGAAGATAGCGCAATTGTAAGCGATAGCAATCAAAAGAACAAAATTTTTGATCCGCTCAGCCGACGCATGGCTCTTCTCGCTTATTATAACCACCTGTCTTGCAGTCTTTGAACATAGCTTAAATCCCACTGCGACATTTGAATGCAGCAATCGCTGCTTGTGAGCTGGTTAAATTAGTCAGCAGCTACCAACCCTCATCTTCAACCTTATCCCGATATTTACGCCGCCAATAACCAGCGACATTAAACTTACCCAACTCTTGTTATTTCGCGACTTTAATGTCGCTGATAAACAACCTAATTCCTGGCAACAATCCTAACTAGGACAGGTTGATATATTCGGGGAATTCTTGCTGGATATATCACTATTTTTTTACCATGAAAATTTACTTTTTTGTCGCAGACCCACCTGCCCACCTTGACTCTACCAGATTTACGATCGCCTAAACGGAGAATTTTATAACTTTTAAATAGTGATAAAATTGGTGCAATTAGATATTTTTATCTTAAATATTACTGATGCATTTTTTAGCAAAAATTTTCCAGCTAATGGAATAGGAGGAAACATATTTAACGGATGGAGTTGGTTGAGAAAAATGACCCCATCTTTTTTTCGCTTAAGTTGTCACTGGTCCACTACGGGCATTGGTAACAAGTTAAGCTAAGAAAGCATTTGTCAATCAGGAATTATGCTCAACATTTACTCGGATTTTGGGCATAAAACTGAGATTTGGGCGATCGATAAATCATGCCGAGGGTGATATTTATATCTACTCTCTCTCAAATCGTGAATTTTCCACTCCTAAAAAAGCAGTTTTTTTGAGTAATATTACTAATTGACAAATGCAATTAAGTCTTAACTTGTCACCAATGGCTACGGGCAAAGCTTTTGATTCTTGGTGTAACCCCGTCAGGATTTATTGTAAAGTAAAGTTTTGTAACAAGAAATATATTCTTGCCAAAATAGAATATAGTAGTGTTACTTTCACATTAACAGGACAAAGCTAATTATGTCTAACAATGTTCGTCACACCATTGCTAAGTGGATTTTTAAACAATCACGAGGTTTCGACGAATTGCCGCCTGAAGATAGTACAATTACGTACGCAAAAGCTCTTTTTATTTGTGCAAGTGGCGATGGAGAAATAGCTCCAGCAGAAAAAGATTGGATTATGGGGCTTACTGCGGCAAAAGGAGCCTCTGATTCAGATATTGAAGAACTCAAAAACTATCCGGCAACAGATAGCCTCGAACAGGTAATAGCCAGTAACGATCATATTTCTGGAAATGCAAGACACGCCATAATTTATGATGCAATAGGTGCTTGTTCTGCTGATGGAGCATACCAGGAAGGTGAGAAAGCAGCGGTTCGTAAAGCAGCCACACTAATTGGAGTTTCTGAAGATGTAGTCCAGCAGCTTGAGGAACTATACGCAGAAGAAAAGAAACTTTTTGATCGAAAAATACAGCTTTTTTACCCCACAGGGCACCCCTATGGTTAAGCCGTAAAGCTACCGCTCTCATATGGGGAAGGTTAGAGAGGGAAAAAATATATTAATGCTTTTCTATCTCCCCTCGCTATATCCTCCTCAAACCTTCCCGCGTTTATTGGATAGCCAGCCGTAATTCTCAAAATATTTTAGTAGTGTGTCAAGGCTACTCTCTTATACTAAAGATAAACATGAATATAACGGATATGGATACGTTGCCTGTTGTTGAACCCGAAGCACAAAGAAATTCTACCGAAGCGGTCTGTTGGCGGATTCCGTATAAGTTTTACACCGATCCAGCTATCTATGCGCGTGAGCAAGAGCGAATTTTTGGGGGTCGGACTTGGAACTACGTGGGTCTGTCGGCTGAGATTCCGAATCCTGGTGACTTTAAGCGTGCTACGATCGGCGATAAACCTGTCGTCGTCACCCGCGACAAAGACGGCTTCATAAATGTCTTTATCAATAAATGTACACATCGCGGCATGGCATTTTGTGTACGGGATTTTGGAAACGCGACTTCGTTGCAATGCCCTTACCATAAATGGACATTCGACCTTAAGGGTAACCTTCGGGGTGTGACGTTTCAGCAAGGTTTGAAAGGTCAGGGTGGAATGCCCAAAGATTTTGATCTCAAAGCGCATTCTCTGCATAAACTGAAGGTTGCAGAGCGCAATGGGGTCATCTTCGCTTCGTTCGATCCGGACATTGAGCCGTTTGAAGATTATCTCGATTCCTCAATGCTCACGTACTTTGACCGTGTTTTCGATGGTCGAGAATTGCGCGTCCTTGGCTACTCACGGCAGCTCATCAACAGCAACTGGAAATTGATCTTCGAGAACCTCAAAGATCAGTATCACGCGACCACGCTGCACGTCTTCTTTGTGACGTTCAACCTCGTGCGAGCTGACCAACGCTCAGCGGTCGTGATAGATAAGACTGGTCGCCATGCTTGTCTGATCAATACCAAGGAAGAAGCGAGCGCATCAAGTGCGGCACTCCAGACAAAAGCATTCATGGCCGACTTAAAGTTGCAAGGTTCGCAGATGCTTGACAGCGTACACGAGTTTCCGGGACACTCCACTTCTGTAATTCAGACGATCTATCCAAACGTTATTGTGCAGCAGCAATTAAATACACTTGCAACTCGACAAATTGTTACCCGCAGTCCCGAAGCTTTTGAATTCATTTGGACGTTCTTCGGATACGCTGATGATACTCCCGAAATGACAAAAAGACGTCTTTTGCAAGCAAACCTTATGGGTCCTGCTGGCTACGTTTCAATTGACGACAGCGAAGTTATGCAATGCTTGCAAAATGGCATACAGGCGTATGACAAGGATGAAGCTGTTGTCGAGATGGGCGGTCACGGATGCCAGAGCGAAAACCACATGCTGACCGAAGCAGGGATGCGCGCTTTCTATAAATACTATCGGGACATCATGGGGGTGTAGTCATGACAGTCATTGAAAGCAAAATTTCCCGTGACGAGCTTGAAACCCTATATTATAATTACGCGAACGCCCTCGACGACGAACTTGCGTGCTGGCCCGAGTTCTTCACCAATGATTGCCTGTACAAAATCGTCACACGTGAGAATTACGACCGAGATCTTCCTCTTGCACTGATGCTCTGTGAGGGACGCGGAATGGTTCTCGATCGAGTTGATGCGATTAAGAGGGTCAACTTCTACACGCCACGTTTTTTCCGTCATGTGATCTCGAACATCTGCATTGTTAAAAATACCTGCGGAACGCTTTACGCGCAAGCTAATTTTGTCGTCTTCGAGAGCTTCGTCGATGACACAATCCATGTGTTCAATGCAGGACGCTACTTCGATGTTATCGTTCGCGAGGAGACCACTCTCAAGTTTCGTCAGAAGATCTGCGTACTCGACGGTAATCTAATTCCCGGATCGCTCATTTTCCCGATCTAGAGGCTGAAATTTACTATTTAGCAGCCTCTCCCTTTGACTGCGAACCCTAGTTTAAACTTTAGTTATTAGCTGTTTTTTGAAAATCAAAAACATTATGGCAAGGACAAGAGGAAGAGAAAAAACACACTGGTTTACATTAGCTTTAAATGTAAAAAATTCAGTGATTCCCTCAATTTTGAATCAAGTGATTTTCTAGGGTTTGTTTGCTGTATTTATTTCGGTGGCATACCTGTGGTTTAAATTACCTGTAAATCAGCCTAGTTTTGCGGCTATTCTTCCGAGTGTTGTTTTAGGTTTATTATTGGTATTCCGCACCAACACGGCTTACGAGCGTTTTTGGGAGGGTCGGAAGCTCTGGTCAATCCTAGCTTCTCAGAGTCTAAACGTGTCTAGGCAAATTTGGGCAGGTGCGGCAGAAGTTGAACCCGAGGAACGAGCTAAAAGAGCTTCCATTCTACAACTAATAATTGCTTTTACATTTGCTAGTAAATTGGCTTTGAGATTGGAACCTGTAAATGGTGAGCTAGAGGAGTTGATGCCCTCATCTCAGTATTTTCACCACCTAAAGACATCAAGCAATCCTCAGCTACAAATTATATTATGGATTGGGGATTATCTTCGGCATCAGCTCGATCAAAAACAAATACAAGCCCCGGAGATAATACCATTGCAAGTGTCAATCAATTTACTGGTAGACAGCTTGGAAGGTTGTCAGCGTATTGCAGACACACCTATTCCTTTAGCTGGTGCGGTTCATCTTATGCAACTATTACTGCTGTTTTGTTTATTATTACCGTTTCAACTGGTGGGGCAAATGGGTTGGTTGACTATTCCGATAGTTACTCTAGTTAGTTTTACGCTATTTGGCATAGAAGAAATAGGAATCGAAATAGAAAATCCTTTTGGTTACGATGCAAATGACTTACACTTGGATGCAATTTGTACAACCCTGAAGCGTGATATAGAGTTTATGTTAACTTCTTTTTAAGTTTTAAACTTGATTGTTTAACAATTGCTCATAGCAAAAAGTAAGGCTTGTTGAGAATAAGTAAAATAAATAAGCCCAGTCATATTAAGTAGGTAAGCGGAAATAAACACCTCTATGTAAATAAATGTAAAGAAAACCAGCTCACCTGAGAGATACTTAAACAGGGTTTCTTTCCGTTTTGGGTAAAAGAGCTTCCTCGATCATCTCAGGTAAGTAAATTTGCTGACGGGGTTGTCACCCCGTCAGTGTTTTTAGTCTCTTAGAGAGAGACGAGATTTTGTGTAGCGACAGGTTTCAACCTGTCGGGGACTCAACCAAAACGGCCGCTGACATAATCCAAAGTAGACTCTTCCTTCGGACTTTGGAAAATCACCTCGGTTTTGTCACACTCCACAAGATAGCCAAACCGCTTCCCATCGTCAGAAAGTTTAGCATTGAAAAAAGCAGTCAGGTCAGAAACCCGAGAAGCCTGCTGCATATTGTGAGTAACGATCACGATCGTATACTTCTCCTTGAGTTCCCGCATCAACTCCTCAACCTTAATCGTAGAAATCGGGTCGAGAGAAGCGCAAGGTTCATCCATTAACACTACATCAGGATTAATCGCGATCGCCCTAGCAATACACAAACGCTGCTGCTGGCCGCCCGAAAGCGAAAAACCGCTTTGCTTTAACTTATCCTTCACCTCATCCCACAAATAAGCTTGTTTGAGCGACTTTTCCACCAGCTCATCCATATCTCCCTTATAATTGTTTACCCTCGCACCGTAAGCAATATTGTCATAAATCGACTTCGGGAAAGGATTCGGCTTTTGAAACACCATCCCAATCTTGCGGCGCACCTCCACAGCATCGATATCAGGATCGTAAAGATTTTGACCTTGGTAATTAATTCTACCCTCTAAACGAAAACCGTTAACTAAATCGTTCAGGCGGTTAAAACATCGCAGAATTGTACTTTTACCGCAACCAGACGGCCCTATCAAAGCAGTAATGCGATTTTTAGGAATCTCCATAGAAACATTTTTCACCGCGTGAAAAGCGCCGTAAAAAATATTGATATTCTCTGCCCGCAAAACTGTTTCCGTTTGCTTGTCCAAATCCATCATCATACAGTTAATACTCCTATCGATTTTTTCAAATTACCGCTGAACAACGATCTCAATTCCGGTAGATTGCTTATAATTTATTGGTCGGGGCGGGTTTACTGGAACTCGGGTTTGTATTGAATATCTTGGCGAACCCGCCCCTACAATAATTATATTTATTTAACCGAAAATGATATGACTAATGAAAACTGACAACTGTCAACAGTCAACTGACAACAGTCAACAGTCAACTGACTAATAAACTTTTTGGCGAGTTGCCCAGCGAGAAAGAATACTCGTCAGCAACACCATAAACACCAAAATCAAAGATGCAGCCCAAGCCAATTCTTTCTGTGCCTTAAAAGGAACAGTTGCAAAGTTGTACACCAAAACCGAAAGCGACGGAGTTGGCTTATCAAACCCTGCCGGCCAAAAAGGCGAATTCAGCGCCGTGAAAATCAAAGGAGCAGTTTCTCCAGCAGCGCGAGCAATTGCCAGCGTCACACCCGTTAGAATAGCCGGAATTGCCGCAGGCAAAACCACCTGCAACACCGTTTGATAATTAGAAGCACCAACACCAACCGACGCCCATCTAATATCCTGCGGGACGATTTGTAGAGCTTCGTCAGTAGTCCGCACAATCGTCGGCAACATCAGCACTGCCAGCGCCGCGCCCCCTGCAATTGCCGAAAAACCTCCCATATTTACCACGAACAAACCGTAGGCAAACACCCCGGCAATAATCGAAGGAACGCCGCTGAGGACATTAGTGGCAAAGCGCACCCAGCGAGCTATTTGACCGCTGCTGAACTCCGACAAATAAACTGCTGCCAATATACCAAAAGGAACAGCAATTAAAGAAGCAATTCCTACCGTCATCAATGTACCGACAATTGCATTCGCGATACCGCCTCCCGACAGTCCTGGCGGCGGTGGCAGCTTGGTAAACAAGTCTAAATTCAGGCGGTTGAAACCTTGTACCGTGACGTAGGAAAGCACTGCAAACAAAGGCAGGAGAGTGATCGCCAGACCAGCTCCCGCCAGTAGAGTCATCCCCAGATTAAACAGCGATTGCGGGCTGTTTTTAACCTTCTTCAAACTGCCTGTTTTCGATACCAAAGGATTCTCATCGGAGACGCTATTTGACATAAACTAAAACTGTGTAGAAAATTGCGACAAACTTCTAGTTGTACTTTGCTTTTACTTGAGAAACAATCCACTCTGCCAAAATATTAACAATCAGCGTCATAATAAACAGAATTAGCCCTGTGTACATCAGAGCTGATACTTGCAACCCGGAGGCTTCTGCAAACTGATTTGCCATCAGAGAAGCAATAGTATTTGCCGGAGCTAGGACAGAAAGACTTAACTGATTGGAATTGCCAATTAACAGAGTTGCAGCCATTGTTTCTCCCATAGCGCGACCGAGCCCGAGCATAATTCCGCCGACAATGCCTGAGAAAGCAGCAGGTACGAGTACCCGAAAAATTGTCGTCCAGCGAGTGGCTCCCAAACCTAAAGATGCTTGTCGCAAATCGGGCGGGAGACTTGCCAAAGAGTCGCGGGAGATAGCAGTAATAATGGGCAATGTCATGATTCCCAAAATTACTCCGGCTGGCAACATTCCCGGGCCCACTGGCGGGGTGCTAAAAATCGGTAGCCATCCCAAAGTGCTGTTGAGAAACTTGCCGAGAGTGGTAATAATGGGAATTAATACAGCAATTCCCCACAAACCGTAGACTACGCTGGGAATGGCGGCTAAAAGTTCTACTAAAAAAACTAAAGCTGTACGCACTGGCAGCGGCAAAAAATCTTCACTCAAGAAGATGGCAGTCCCTACTCCTAATGGTACTGCAATTAGGAGCGCGATCGCCGAACTGACGATCGTCCCGTAAATCATCGGCAGCGCACCGTACTCTTCCTTAACCGGATTCCAATCGCTGCTAAATAGAAAGCCCAAACCGTACTGTTGAATCGCAGGTAAAGCCCTGTAAGCAACGGTGAGGGCGATTACCACCAAAATTACACCAACTCCTATTCCCAAAATCCGCGTCAGCCAGATAAAGCCTTGGTCTAAGGATTTTTCTGCTTGAGAGCGGGAACGTTTCTCTGATTGAGCGCTGCGAGTATCTGAAATCATAGACAAAAAACCAAAAAGTAGTAATGAGAAATAGTCTGTTTCGGAAAAACCTAGAAAGAAGTAGAAACAAAAACCGTAAATCAAATCCCAGAAGGGCGGGTTGATTAATTCCCTGACTTTTTAACAAATATTTCTGGTAAAACCTGACCCTTGTATTTTGAAAGAGGTAAATGGCGATTTACCGTTGGGTGGGGCGGGTTTATCAGATTATTGATTTTCGGCAATTATTGTCGGTGAAACCCGCCCCTACAGAAATATCTCTCTTGCTTCTTTCTTTTTCCTTTTTTCCAACGGCCAACTGTCAACGGACAACAGTCAACAGTCAACAATTACTATTTGGCAACCTCAATCTTGTAGTCTGGGCTGATGCCATCGGCTGCCAAAGCTACTTTTTCTTTAACGCTTTGGGGCAGAGGAACGTAGCCCAATTCGGAACTAACTTTTTGACCTTCATTCAAGCCGTATTCAACCATTGCCTCGATAGCTTTAGCTTTGTTGGGGTCAGCAACTGTTTTGGGTACGAGCATCCAAGTGTAGGTGACAATTGGATAGGATTGAGCGCCTTCTGGGTCTTCGATAAATGCTCGCAGGTTTTCCGGCAGGGGCACAGTCGCTAGAGCTTGAGAAGCTGACTCGTCGGTAGGTGCGACAAAGCTGCCTGCTTTGTTTTGCAAAGATGCAAATTTGAGATTGTTGTTTTTGGCGTAGCCGTATTCTACGTAGCCGATGCTGCCTGCGGTTTGCAGGACTTGGGCTGTAACGCCTTCGTTGCCTTTTGCGCCTACGCCTACTGGCCACTGCACTGTTTTGCCGTCGCCTACTGCTGCTTTCCAGTCGGGGCTGATTGCACTCAGGTGTTTGGTGAAGACGGCGGTGGTACCGCTACCGTCGGAACGGTGGACGATGGTGATGGCTTGGTCTGGCAATTTAGCGCCCGGATTGGCTGCTGCAATTTTGGGGTCGTTCCACTTGGTAATTTTACCTTGGAAGATTTCTGTGTAAACGTCTCTGGGCAGTTTGAGTTCGGGTAAATCTGGCAAGTTGTAGCCGATGACGATGCTGCCGGCTGTCATGGGCAGCAAGAGCACGCCTTTGTCTGCTGGAATTTTGGCGATTTCGTCGTCTTTCATGGCGGTGTCGCTGGCCCCAAAGTCTACTGTGCCTTTGGTAAATTGTTCGACTCCGGCGCCGCTGCCTACTGATTGATAGTTAATTTGTACTTTTGGGTTGATTTTGTTGAAGTCTTGAAACCAACGCTGGTACAGGGGTGCGGGGAATGAGGCGCCTGCTGCGGTGATGGCTACATCTGAGGCTAGGGCGAGTTTGCTGGGGGCTGCTGTGCCGGTGGCTGCAACGGGGGATGCGCCAGGGGATGCTGCGGTGTCGCCGGGGCTGGGGCTGCTGCTGGTTGTGCTGCCGCCGCCGCAAGCTGCTAAGCTGAGGGCGATCGCCATTGCGGAAATTGTAGTAGTCAGCCGATTCGGATTAATCAAGTTGAGACGAAAAAGCATAGGTATAAAAGCTTCGATCGTTATAGGTGTGTCCCGCACCAGCATATCGCGCGAAAGTAAAGGTTAGGTTAAGAATCTTTACATTTAATCACAACTTAATATTAATTAATATTCAATAAAAATCATTTATGGGCTTGACAATTGTGATTTCATAAGGTATGGACAAGATGAATTAATGCGGAAACAAGCATTCGATCGCCCGATCGCGAAAAATTCCGCATTATAACGATCGGAATATCCGGGATTAAGAACCAGAAACCATAGAATGGTGGTTGTTTTGACGAGGTGCTAGTATTAAGAACTTAAAAGCTGCGGGCACTCTAGCTTGCATCTGACAAATACCTTCTGACGAATGCTATAATGCCTGCTCCTATTGAATTAATCTGGGCTTTTATTGGTTTGCTGCTGACGATAGGAGGCACTTTTTTGCCTGCATCTGTCACAATTCCGATCGGGTTTTGGGACGATCGCGGACTTCAGGCGTACTCTTTAGGTGTTACCTATCAAATTGGAGCAGTTTTGCTAGTAGGCTGCATGGGGGGAAAAAATGCTGCGGCTCTCTCGCAAATTGCTTATTTAGCTTTAGGATTAACTTTGTGGCCAGTTTTTTCTCAAGGCGGCGGCATCGGCTATCTCAAACAAGCGAGTTTTGGGTATTTGCTGGGTTTTGTCCCTGGCGCTTGGGTGTGCGGCTGGGTGGCTTTTAAGGTGGCTTCGCGGCTGGAATCTATGGCTTTTAGCTGTTTGTGCGGTTTGTTCACTGTTCACGCGATCGGCTTAATTTATCTAATTTTTACATACTTGCTGCTTCCAGGCAAAAAAACACCTTTATTCGATGAGATTCTTAAATATTCGATTTATCCTCTGCCGGGACAATTGGCAGTAGTTTGTGCGATCGCATTGCTGTCATTTACTTTGCGCCGCTTGATGTTTTATTAATTTGTCAGTTGTCATTAGTCATTAGTCATTAGTCATTAGTCATTAGTCATTAGTCATTAGTCATTAGTCATTAGACCTCTTGCAAAAATAACTAGGACTGGCTCTCCGGCCCATCCCACAATTTTTTTTTCTTGTGGAATGGGCCGGAGAGCCCGTTCCAGAATTTGATTAAAAGGATTTTTGCAAGAGGTCTATTACCGGAATTCCCATTTGCGGGACGCAGTTTGGCGGCCCGCTGGAAATCATTCAAGATGGCGTAAATGGGTTTTATATCAACCCGACAAACCACCCGGAAACCGCCCAAAAAGTTCTAGATTTTTTATCGAAATGCGAACACAATCCCAACTATTGGTATGAAATTTCAACGCGAGGAATTGACCTAGTTTACAGCACGTATACCTATAAAATTCATACTGCCAGGCTGCTGACGCTGGCCCGGACTTACGGTTTCTGGAACTACTCGTCCAAGGAAAACCGCGAAGATATGCTCCGCTACATAGAAGCGCTGTTTTATCTGATTTACAAGCCGAGAGCAAAGGCTTTATTAGCAGAACACGCGAACCGATAAGTGGCGACTTTTGCTTCTTACGGGCTGGTTGAAGGAAAAAACTTGGTCTCTCACCGATCGACTTTTTACACAACCCGCCCGTAAAGATTTGTGAATGAGAGCAGGTTTTATACAAGAGGACAGAGGCTAAGAAACGCGGTTTCTACTAAAATATTGGCTTTAGTAACAAAACATCTCGGAATCAACCGGGTTTCTGAGGAATAGTGCGAACCCGTCCCTGCTTCCAACTCATAACTTCTGAGTGCGGCCGTCCCGATTGCCGAACTTCTAGAAGCTGTGGCACATATAGCAACCGCGCCCGACACTTAGGACGTTCTTAATGGCCCAAACCAATTCGGTCTATTACCCCTTCTCTCGGACTTTTTGTTACCCGCTCGCGAAGTGGAAGAGCCTTCTTCCTTCTTCATTCTGCTAGATTTCTCAGAAAGCAGTCCGGGTAATACAATTAGATTGAGAAACTTGAAAACAGCGAAACCTTGTCAAACCTCACCAACAGGATGAAATTTATGCGTGTGACTACTGTTACGATTTTCAGCTTGCTTGCTCTGCTCGCTCCCGCGTTGACCAGAAAGGCAACTGCTGCCTTTGACGACTCCAAACCCTTTGTGCAGGAACAGTACCGCAGAGACTTTGCGGCTCCAGCCGATCCGGGTGCGTCGGCATCGCCCGATGCAAATTCCCAAGAAGATATGTTTAACAAGCCTTTTTACGCGGGCGAGCAAAAGCCAGTAAGAAAGGAAAAAACTATCTCAGCAGGAGCTGACGGGCCAGAAGTTGCGGCTATACAGCAGCGCTTGCAGGTGCACAGTTTCAAGGTAGGGACGATCGACGGTTCCTATGGATCTCGCACCGCATCGGCTGTCAGTGCCTTTCAAGAGTCTAAGGGGTTGAAGTCAGACGGCATTGTGGACAAAGAAACTTGGACAGCTTTAGCAGCCGAGCCGGCGCGGGCTCCTGAAACTTTACAGAGCAATGCTCCAACTCAGAACAGCGCTCCTGCTATCCGCAATCCTGCAACGGCCCTAACCAAAGGCGCTGCTGGTTCCAAGGTGAAGACGCTACAGGTGCGTTTGCAAATACAGGGTTACAATCCGGGCCCGATTGACGGCATTTTTGGTGTTCGCACTGCTACGGCTGTCAAGAGCTTTCAGGAGTATAAGGGTTTGACGGCGGACGGCGTGGTGGACGAAAAAACCTGGAAGGCGATCGGTCAAAGCTAAGTCACGAGTGAGAAATAGGGAAAATTCCTGTGGCAATAACTCATCAGTGAACCCGGTGTCCAAAAATGACCGGGTTTCTCAATGTTGACCGATCGAGCAATTTCGTCGTAAGCCTGCGGATTTATCAGTGGGTCGCTTTCTTCAATCTAAAATCTAAAATCTAAAATCTAAAATCGATTGACCGATCGCTCTGTTGTGTGCTATAGTTTTTGAATGTCAAAATGCGGATATGGCGAAATTGGCAGACGCGCCAGATTTAGGTTCTGGTTCCGAAAGGAGTGAAGGTTCAAGTCCTTTTATCCGCATAGCAGATGGTATTCCCAAAGAAAAAAACCCACCGGGTCGTACAGTAACAAATTATTTGTCACTGTACAGAAAGATTGCGAAAATTGAAGGCTGAACTAGAAATTTGCTATGATATTTTGAGCGATCGCACTATTATATATTAGACCTCTTGCAAAAATAGCTGTGACGGGCTCTCCGGCCCATCCCACAAAAAGTTTTTTTCTTGTGGAATGGGCATCTTGCCCGTTCCAAAATTTGATTAAAAGGACTTTTGCAAGAGGTCTATTCTGTAAATTACCAGCTATGAACATTCAGTTGGTTGACTCCTTAATTCAAGTCATTGAGTCGCTGACACCTGAAGAGAGTTTGGGCGTTGCTTAATCAGGGTATGAAAAAAATCATTTGAAAATCCCCAAGTTTTGTCGATACTGGTTTCTATGACTGGCCTATTTAGGCTTTCATACCGTAAATCAGCAACGCCAGAATTTATATTATCTTAACTTTTTCAGTTTCTGCAAGTGCGATCGCCTCAAATTTTCCACCAACTGTCGCAACTGACTCAAATTTCCCGCTTCGCCCCCGTACTTCCACCGCACGTAAGCTTGCGAAACTTCATCAATCACCTCCGCTTCATCAGTTGCATGATTCCCGCGCATAGCCTCAGCATACTCCAAAGGCGTTTGAGCTTTCTGCTTGGCAAATCCCCGACTCGCCAAATCCTTCAGCATTTGCTGATAAACCCCCTCCACCGGCGGCAACTTCGCCAGCCAGCGGCGGTAGCGCCACTTGCGCCACACTTGCCAAATTAACCAGCCAAAGAAGCCAAATGCGATCGCACTAATCAAACCAGTAAATAACCCCACCCAACCCTTAGCAAACTGTCCCAGAAACCAGCCCAGAATCAAACTTATCCAGCCAATTACAAAACCTATAACTGAATCCAACCCGCTTCTCAGAGGCGTCGGCAGCCAACCCGCAATCCACTTCCAAAACGATTCCAGCGCACTAAAAGTCTGGTTGTCTTCCACCGAAGCCGGAATCAGCGGATAACCGGGAATCGGATTAAAAGCAAACCAGCCGTTATTGGGAAAATATACCTCAGTCATCAAGAAAGCGTCGGTATTTTTCACAACATACAAACCAGTAAACGGGTTGAATTCTCCCGTATCGAAACCGCCCGCCAGCCGCGCCGGAATCCCGATCGACCTCAGCATAATTGTCAGTACAGTCGAAAAGTGGTCTGGATATCCGCCTGTCACCTTTTTGCCGGCCTGAGTGTTTTTGTAGCCAAACAAAAAACCCTCGACTAAATCTTCACTTTCCTCTAAGTAAGGCAAAGCTTTTTCAATTTTATAATTCGGGTTTTGCTTCAAATATTGAGCTAAGTACAAAGCTTTTTCGTAGGGAGAGTCGATCGATCTATCTGATTTAGCTACTCTCGTCCTTGCTAGCAATATTTCCTGTGTTTTTGCCCGCACCTTGGCTGCAATTTTGGGCGGAACATCTAAATAGAAATTGCGAATGTTTTTCGGGTAATTAGTACCAGTTTTACCCAACAGAGCTCGATCGCGAAAAGGCACATTAGAAATCACCGTATAAGTCAAGCCTTCCGCCAATTCCACAGGCGATCGCAAACCGCCCTCGGCATCAACCGCTACCTCTGTCGTCGGAAAATAAAGTTCCCTCGGCTTGTTTAAAGCCGGAATCAAATTCGGCAACTGAGCAACAATAGTATAACTTTGAATCACCTCTTGAGTCCGAGGCGCATTGGGAAAAGGATTCAGATAAAATTGATAAGACCATCTAGGTCGATTCACCTTAAAAGCTTGTTCGTTGCGAGAAATTTCCCAACCCTGACCGGTGTATTTGTCAAAGCCCAACACCCGCCAAAAGCCCGCAGCCTGCGATCGCACCCGCATCACCACTTGAGGTTTCATTTCCCCCCGCAAATTTTGATTTATGCGCTGGTTGAAACCGTAATAAAAAGTAGAGTCCACCTCTCCTGGTCCTTTGTCTGGGTTTCTCCCCCTTCCTCCGCCAGTTCCTTTTTTATCTCCTCCTCTGACATACCCAGGATTGAGAATGCTGCGCGAGTCAAACTCCCCCTGATATTCAATAGGAGCACTCACCGGAAAAGTCCGCAATTGATAGCCAGGGAGGCGCGGCAAAAACGCAAAAATAGTCAGCCCCAACCCGACAGTTATCAGCAGCAGCCAACCAAAATACTTGGGGGATAAAGTAGCAGCAAATAACGACCAGTTGTTGTTTTTCTCTTTACCTTCTACCTTGTGCTTTCTATCTTCTACTTTCTTGAGTCCCAAGCGCGATCGATAATCCAAAACCAAAGTCGGCAGCGCTAAAGCCAAAAACACCAACAGCAGCGGCCCAAAAGTCAGCGTTTGGCTGAGAGTCGCCGCTACACTCAACAGAATCAGCCCGATGACTATCGAATAGCCCAAATCCTTGCGGCGGGGCAAATCGAAGCTGTGCAGCACTTGAATTTGAATTAACAGTTGGGCTAAAACTAGCCGCGTATCGTTTAACTCTCCCACCAAGCGGGTAAAAAAAGCGAACAGCGCCACCAGCATTCCAATAGCTATGCAGAACTTAGCAGCTACATTGCGATCGCGGCGGCGGTACCAACTCCAAGTTGCTCCCACAATACTAACAGGCACAGCCCACAGGTTCTGGGCTTCTTCAGCAGCAACGTCAGTAGCAACAATTCCCACAATTACCAACAACTGAACTAGGATTCGCAGCAGTAAAGAATCCTCAATCACCGGCGGAGGCATTGCCTCGATCTGCTCCCACAGCTTACCCAAAACAGGTATATTTCGCAGGTTATCAGTTGTCATGTGCACCCATCCAACGAGTTTAGACTTTAGATTTTAGATTTTAGATTGAATCCACAGATAAATCCGGGTTTCAACTAATATCTTAATCTTATTTCTCTGTCATTAGATTTTAGATTGAATCCACAGATTAACTTCACAGATTAATCTGGGGGATTTAACTAATATCTAAAATTTTTGGCTTTCCGCGACAGAAGTCTGGAGATTGCATCCGTTTGTGTGTGAGGTCAAACCGCCGAGTAAAAACCTAAATTATTTACTCTAATTTTACCTTTCTAATTGCTATTTTCTCCTGCCAAAATTGGACGAATAGCAAACATCAAAGGTCTGGCCTCGAAGTTTTGGAAGCGAACTTCTAGACCGTAAGTCTTGTCAGGTTTCGGGTCAAACAACTCCACACTTAAATGCCCCGAATTCGGACGTTGTGCAGTTGCTTCGGCATCTCCTCCCTTGAGTTCCAAACTTCCTCCCCCCGGAAATTGGCACTCAACTCTTAAACACGGCATTGGCTGTTCTCTGTTGCGGTTTGACAGGTATTGAGCCTCCAGAGTGAGCGAACCCAAACCAGTCAGCCACTCCCGCGAAACAGGCGGCTGATTCACAGGACAATTCAAAGTTAGAGACTCAATGATTTCCCGGGCGGCCAACAGCGACAGCACCATTTGTTGATCGGTAGTCGCCGCTTCGTAATTCGGGACATCTTCTAAATCTAAAAGTCCCCGCAAGGAACCTCTGAGAACTAAACCAGCTAATTCGTTGAGTTCCTGAGACTGGCCCGGAAACAAGCTATCTACAGCGCGAACTAACTTCGAGCCTTCCCGCAGCGACGACATTACCAGTTCCTGACAAGGTTCTAGCAGTTGAGCAAAAACCCTTTCGGCGATCGGAATTGGCAGGCGACCCCACCTGATATTTTGTAGTTGGGGAGTCCAGAGGTGCAGGGGGGGAACCCATTGCGGGGCTACATCGTCTGGGTAGTCGTGGTCGTAGCTTTTGAATTCTGTTTCCCAGGGGAACAGCGGCGGGTTGGATTCAATTTCGGCTCTAAGCCTCTCTTTTAACAAGGTCTGAAAACGGTCTTGCACGGTCGGTATTTCTCCAATTGTCTGCGGTTGTGCGGGTGCATTGCTGTGCGCCCCCACTTGATAGTCCAGCGGGTCTGGTTCGTCCCATTCCCAGTATTCCACCCCGGAATTCTCTTCTGTGCTGCCCCACTCTTCTGAGGGAGGGGGCGGATTGAGATTTTCCTCATCTTCGCTAGAGGCATTCGCGATTGGCGCCTGCAATATCCAGTCTAAAAAATGGCGCTCGAAAGCCTCTGCATCCCTGTTGGTTTCGTTATTCATCACTAGATGCCCCTTCTCCGGAATCTGAACTATTTCGCAGTTCCCACGCAAGTTCCAGCAATTTAAACCACCGTTTCTGTACCTGGGCTACCGTGCTGCCGAGGGTTTGCGCGATCGCAGACTCTGACAGACCCTGTTGCTTCAACTTTAGCAAACGCTGTCCTTCTGGGCCAATTTGCTCGCAAAAAGCTTGCCACTGAGAAGGCAGCAAACCCAAATTTCGATCTAAGTCTGCTTCCAGCCACTGGTGAACGAGTTCCCAGCGGTGCGACATGGCGAACCTGAGCAAATGGTACTTGAAGCGCTGCTGCAAATAGTCTCTTTGACGGGGATTTATGCCCAGAAGCGACTCTATTTCATTAGTCGGCAAGTCTTGCAAGCGCAGCACGAAGTAATCAGCGCAGTCTTGTTGGTTGCGCTCTTTCAAGTAAGCGACTAATTCGTCTATCACGTTTTGCCGCAGAGATTCTGACTCGTCGCCTAGCGGACGAATTGCCGCCGAACCCTGTCCTGCCATCGCTTCCCGCACGGAGTGCACCGAGGTGTCGTTCCAAGTTTGGTCGGAATCTGAAGCCCCTCCGTCGGCGGCTTGTTCCATATCTACGGAGGTTTCTTTGGGCTGTTGCTGGGAAAAGGTTTGGGCCCGTAAAATAATTAGTTGCTGGCTGCGGTTCCGAGGTAATGGAATGCGCCGCTTGCCGAAGCGCTCTACAAAGGCCATGTACTCTGCTAGTTCTAAGCGAGTGCGGGGACTGTAGGTGGGTGGCAGTTGGGTTTCGCGCCGGAATGCCTTTAAAGCTTCGAGATAAAATCCTTGCAAAAAATCTCTGATCAGTTCTACTCGCGCCTGATAGCTAGACTGCACCTGGGGAGGAGTGATGTAGCGATAGACGATCGCGCTGAGGGTACTGTGCAATTCTACTCGCCCGGGCCCGGAGCCTAAATTGTAATAGTGGAGGCATTGTTGCAAGCGGTGCTGAGCGAGGCTCTGGGCTGAACCTTCTATGTCTCCAGAGGCTTGAATCCGCTGGCTTTCGGTGCATATCCTGGTGACTTCTGCTGCCAGTCGTCCTGCTACATCCCGGCAGTTCTGCTCAGACGCGCGAGTGGACTTTTTGAGTTCGTCTAACAGCAGTTGAAATATGGTTTCCACGCTCTGGCAGATTTCCCGCATGATGGTTTACAGCTAATAATGAAACTAGCACACCCTGCGACTTTAAATTTGGAATTTTACATTTTATAGCGGGCTGTGCTGGCTATCACATACTTGGACGCGCACCTGTTAACCTGAAATTCTTAAACTCAAATCTCAAATTAACTGACTGATGGATTTAGACCAACAGATTCAAGCACTGATCGAGAAAGCTCCCCCCGACGGTTCGACGCCAGAAATCTTAAAGGCGATCGCTCCGGCGCTGGTGTTAATTGCCCAACAGCTACAGCACCTCGAATACTCGATCCTGCAAGCGGTAGACCAAAGTTGGGCGATCGTGGTTTTGAGCAATCTCAAGCAACCGGGACGCCAGAAGAGGGTGATTTATGCTTGGAGCACTCTTAAAGATGCGTCACAGGCCGCGTCGGCTGCGGGCGATCGCCTCAGACCGGTGACTTTGCCGGTCACTCACATTTTATTTCAGATGATAGCTCTTGAAGGTCTCGACAGCATTGTTTTTTTTGAAAGTCCCGGCGAGCGGGAAGTGGGGACGGAAATCCCTCGCGAGCAAGTACAGAGCTTAATTAATGTTTACTTGCAACAGTATCGATCGGCTCCACCGCCGGATATTGCCTAAACAACTCAATTTCCTATTAATTGGTAATCGGGCATTGGGCATCGGACATTAACCATTACCAATTCCCCATTACCAATAAAATGTAAGTTTTTCACCTCTAATAAAGCCGGCTTAAAACGTAATCTGCCAAGTCAATCAAAGCTTGGCGGGACTCTGAATGGGGCAGCGCAGCTAAGTATTCGACGGCTTTCTTTGCGTGATTTGTGGCTAGTTCTCGCGATCGCTCTATGCCTCTAGAATCTTCTACCAGTGCCAGGGCCTGCTCTATATCTCCTTCTTGTGCGAATTCGCGTTCTATGAGAACTTCCAAGTAAGGCTTTTCTTCTAGAGCAAATAGCGCTGGCGCTGTCAGATTACCGCTGATGAGATCCGAGCCTGCGGGTTTCCCCAAGGTTTCTGTTGAAGCGGTGAAATCTAATATATCATCTACTATTTGGAATGCCAAACCAATGTTGCGACCGTAGTTGTACAAATCGTCTGCTATTTCCGGTGAAACCTGGCTCAAACAGCCCGCTGCTTTGGAACTGTTGGCAATTAAAGACGCTGTTTTGTAATAACTTTTTTCTAGGTAAGCTTCGATCGACAAGCTGGTGTCAAATCCATTTAGTCCCTGTTGAATTTCCCCCTCAGCTAAATCCATAATCACTTCTGAAAGCAGTTTGACTACTGGCAGGTTGTCCAGATTTGCCAAATGCCAGCTCGATTGAGCAAACAGAAAATCTCCCGCCAATACTGCCACTCGGTTGTTAAACCGACTGTGAACTGTCGGCACTCCCCGCCGCAGATCCGACTCGTCCACCACGTCGTCATGAACTAGACTAGCTGTGTGGATCATTTCCGTGATTTCAGCGAGGCGGCGGTGTTTTTCCGTGATTGGACGATCGGGCATCGTCGCCTTGGCCATCAACAAGACTATTGCGGGTCTCACCCGTTTTCCCTTTGTGCCGAATAAGTATTCTGCGGCCGCGTACAAGATGGGATGGCGGGCACCCACTAACTGTTTCAAGTTTTCTGTCAACAGTCGCAGGTCTTCTTCAACCGAGGAAAATAGGAGAGTGCTAGAGATCATGGATACGCCGACTCAAGCCGTAAAGTAACAAAATTTTACATATCATATCTTTATTTTAAGGTAATTCTCTGCAATCTGGAATAAAAATCTATTCGCTCAGCAGTTATTTGTCATCTGCCACCGACCGGAGTCAGCCGAATCCCTCCGGCGAGAGGCCCGCTGCCACAGGAGTTGCCCCTATTGTAACGAATTGTTAAGGACACTGCCAAAAAATCTCTAAATCCCAAAAACCCTGTGTTATTATAGGAGTTAAGGATTTAAACAATTCTATACATTAAGTACAGGCTGTACTTCATCCAGAACTTCATCCAGACTGGCAGGTAGCTTTTAGGTGCCTGTAATAGTTTCGTAGAGCCAGCCTTGTTACTCGATCGCAGCGAAAATTTCTGGGAGAGATTTTTAGTTCCTCGCGACTAAAAGTTTTCAGAAGTTAATAGTAGCGCATCTTATGTGCACGGTAGCTCAAAGCAGCTAAAGTGGATAGTTTTAGGCTGTTTAAGCATCTGTAAAGCAGTAAATCATTATTGATAGACCGGGAACGCCTAAATGTTCCCGCAGGCTTGATATGGAAAAGCAGCCTTCAGAACCAAGGCATGGTCTTGCGTGCTGACTTAATGTAGTAGGTATTGAACTTGTCCTCCTCCTCCTCCTCCTCCTAGTCCTTGACTTTTGGTTCTAATTATGATTTATCGCGATATTCCTCTAATTATTCCCATTCTGGCCGCAGGCTATGTAATGACTATTTATGTATTGCTGATGTTGGCCGAACGCAGCTCTAAAATAACTCGATTGGGCGAGTAGTGCATTGCTCGGCAGCCGAAGTCGGCCTTTGCGTGCCTGCTTCACCGCTGAGAAATCCGAATACTCAATAATAACCCTGCCTTGAATGCTTGCGCACGAGAGGCAGGGTTATTCTTTACAATTGGCGGCCGAAAGTGATTTTCTGGGGTACGAGTTACTGCAACACGTAGCAGCAGTTTCAGCGCTTACGCATGGGGGCGCTTATTTCCGGTTTCTACGAAAATCTTGCCAACAGGAACGAGAAATATACGAAGAAACCCGGTTTCTTCAGTCTGCGCGCGCAAGCGAACTAAGGATCGCAAATTAAATAACTTACAATTTTAATTGTTATTGTGGGATGGGCGTCCCGCCCGTCCAAAAAGGGCGGGCGGGACGCCCACCCCACAAATTTGTGTAAGTTATTTAATTCTCATTCCTAAGTTTTGAGGTCGTAGTTTGAAACCTTTGATTTACCGGAAAGCCTATAGTGTGCCTCGGCAAGCGAAGCCCTCGAAAAGGAGCGCCCTGAAACCCATATTAGACCTCTTGCAAAAATCCTTTTAATCAAATTCTGGAACGGGCTCTCCGGCCCATTCCACAAGAAAAAAACTTTTGTGGGATGGGCATCTTGCCCGTCCTAGTTATTTTTGCAAGAGGTCTATTCTACAGTTTGCAATCAAAAACTGTCCGAAGTGTTGCAGTAGGGAAATTAACCGATTTCTGCCTTTTTATACGCAGCTTGGGGCGTAGTTTTAAACGGCAAATCTCAAGACATTGAATCGGTAAATAAGTTAGGCGAATTGGCTTTAAACTTAGTATCGATGTTCAATGTCAAAAGCCTGAGAGACCGGATATTATATGTAGTAGCAGTTTGTATCGCTCGCAGCAAGTATTATGTCAGGGAAACCCTGCCAATGTTCCGATAAAACTATCAAAGTGCGCTCAAAAACGCTGATTTTGAAGTTGTCGATTATTGTAACCCACAAAAATTTCAATATTCCTATTTGCTAGGGCAAGAACTTACAGACATAAAACGCGGAATTGCTGTATCTAGCAACCTGCTTGCTCAATTCAAGCAATCAATAAACTTGCAGTGCAATCAAATATTTCATCAAGCGGTGCTTAAGTTGCTGAGTCAGGCAGATAATCCCTGCAATTTATCCACAGCTTGCCAAGAAGATCGTCTGCTGCCGCTGCTACAGATAGAGCAGCAAAAGTAGTTTTTGCTTTTAAAAGATATTCTCGCTCAAACTGTACTGGAGAAAAGGTAATTGCCAATATTACTGACGGCATTTAAAATATCTTAATTTTTTATTACAACCAACTCAAATACGCAGTAGAAGTTGTCATAAATTATCAATATCGACGGCCTGAATTGCTGTGCCTATCGTGACGAACTCAATCAAGTTTGGATAAATTTGATTCACAATGCTTTACAAGCAAGGGACAATTGCGGAGTGTTAAAAGTAGAGGTGAAATCAGAAAATCAGAGCCGGATCGTCAGCGTCACGGATAGCGGCAAGGGAATTTTCCCAGGGATTTTGCCAATATTTGAGCCGTTCTCTACCACAAAACCAGCCGGCGAAGGCAGCGGGTTGGGAGTGGAGATTGTTAAAAAAAGTGTAGAAAGACCTTCGGGTAAAATGGAAGTAACATCAGTTATCGGTCAAAGGACGTTTATTGTGTCAATTCCGATCGCCCTCAACGGCGATCGCACTAAAAATCATACCGATGCGCGACTAAAAATGTAACTCTAGATCGGTGTCAAACCTTGATTGCGGTCAATGTGTCGCCACGGTCAAATCTCAAATCTAAAATGGTATTAATAGCCGGTTCCGCCTTCATCTATCCCCCTTAATTTGCCCATGTCAACAACAGTTTCTGATACCCACAGCTTGCTAGAACAGGCGATCGACCCCAAACAGCCGGGGAAGCCTCCAGACACACCCTTGAAAGTCGCGCCACCCTGACTCAGACGAGTGCCAGTTGCATTTGTATCAGTTTGAGAAGTCGCAAAACAGATGGCAACAAGGCGCAAAAGCTGCACAGTCATTTGCAGTGACAGCGACAACAAAAATCAGAAACCTGTCGGCATAATTACAGAACGCGACATTGTTAAATTCCAACCTGCCGGAATCGATTTCGCCGACACGACCGTCGCCGCCTTGTCGGAGTTTTCACCTGATGCCGTTGCAGGTAAAAGCCACATTGTGGCAGGCTCACCAGTTCATGCAGCAGCACCGCATCCGGCGCTTGGTGGTGGTGGACGAGCGAGGCTATTTAGCCGGAATTGTGACCCAAAGTACCCTGCTGCACGCCTTAGATCCGGTAGAAATCCACGCGAATGCCGAGCTTTTGCAGGAAACAGTTGCCAAAAATATCTAGGAGTTGAAAAAAGTGAACGAACAATTGCAAAAAGAAGCGATTCTGAGAACCGAAGTTGAGGAACAGTTGCGGCTTTTAAATGAAAATTTAGAAGAACAAATTAAACAGCGAACTTTAGAATTAATTAACGCTAACAGTCAGTTAAAAAAGGAAATACAAGACCGCGCCACTGCTGAATCTGAAGTCCGCCGTCTCAACACCGAACTCGAACAGCGAGTTCGAGAGCGCACGGTTCAACTAGCAGCCAGCAACGCAGAATTGCAGCAAGAAATTAGCGATCGCAAATTGCTCGAAGAAAAATTGCACTTTTCTGAAAGCAAAGTCCGCGCCGTTTTTGAAGCGATGGCAGACATCGTTCTCGTGCTAGACATTCAGGGTAATGTAGAAGTTTTGCCGACAAATACGGCGCAGTTTTCCGAGCCGGATTGCGATATAGTCAGCCTGACGATAGAACATTTTTTTGACGACGACAACCCGGATGATTGGTGGATGTTAGTTCAGCAAGTGTTAGAGACGCAACAAACGCTCAATTTTGATTACAGCTTAACAGTTGGCGATCGGGAAATTTGGTTTTCAGCCTGCATTTCCCTGTTTTCAAAAGATGCAGTGATTTGGGTTGCGCGCAACATCAGCGCCCGCAAACTAGCAGAGTCAGCGCTGTGCCAAAAAAATGCAGAATTAGATCATACCCTGCAAGAACTTAAGCGCACTCAAAAAGAACTGATTCAATCCGAAAAAATGGCAGCCCTCGGACAGTTAATTGCCGGAGTTGCCCACGAAATCAATTCTCCTTTAGGGGCGATTCGCTCCTCCGTGCAGAACATCACCGCCTTCTGGGTCGAACAATTGCAGCAGTTGCCGATATTTTTCCAGCAACTATCCCCGGAACGGCGGCAGGATTTCTTTGCGCTGCTGCACAAGTCAAGCCAAGAAACAGACACCTTATCTAGTAAAGAAAAACGTCAGTTGAAAAAACTATTGCAGCGGCAATTAGAAGCAGAACAAATTGACGGCGCGGACAGTCTTGCCTGTACCTTATTAGATATTGGAATTAGCAATGTAGAACCTTTTTTACCTTTGTTGAAAGACAGCGAAAATCCAAATCTTTTACAAACCGCCTACCAATTCGCTACCGTACAAAAAAGCACTAAAAATATTGCTACTGCGACAGATAGGGCTGCTAAAATCGTTTTTGCTTTGAAAAGCTACTCTCGTTACGACCAGTCGGGTTCCAAGGCGATCGCTAATATTACCGACGGCATTGATACTGTTTTAACGCTTTATCACTACCAAATCAAACACGGTGTGGAAGTAGTCAGAAACTATGGTACTGATTTGCCCTCTGTGCTATGCTATCCTGATGAACTAAATCAAGTTTGGACAAATTTGCTTCACAATGCTTTACAAGCTATGGGCAACAAAGGAGTATTGAAAATTGATGTCAAACACCAAGATAACGCAATATCAGTCAGTATTACCGACAGCGGCCAAGGCATTCCCCCAGAGATTATGCCGAGAATTTTTGAGCCTTTTTTCACGACAAAACCTCCAGGAGAAGGCAGCGGTTTGGGATTGGATATAGTTCATAAAATTATTGAAAAACACCAAGGTAAACTGCAAGTAGAAAGCGTGCCAGGTCAAACCAAATTTACTGTATCCTTGCCTAGCGAAATCACTGACGGCAATTAAAAATCTGGGCAATACGCCCCGCCCCCAATTAAACAATCAAAGAAAAGTAAAATTTTATGCCCAAACCAGTCATTTTGTGCGTTGACGATGAAGTTGTGGTCTTAAACAGTTTGAAAATCCAACTTAAAAAAGAATTTGGCGATGCTTACCTCTACGAAGTAGCAGAAAATGCCGATGAAGCTCTGGAAATTATCGATGAAATTCAAGAAGAAGATGAAAGCGATATTTTGGTCATCGTATCTGACTGGTTAATGCCCGGTATTAAAGGAGATGAATTTTTGATCCGGGTTCACCAAAAATATCCCAAAATTGTGAAAGTCATGCTGACCGGGCAAGCCGACGAAGTAGCAATAGAACGGGTGAAAAAGCAAGCAAACTTGCACCGCTGTTTGTACAAGCCGTGGGACGGCAAAGAATTAATAGAAACTATCAAATCTGGTTTGGCAAAATTATGAGCAATAAACCTGTGATTATTTGCGTGGATGACGAACCGATAATCCTTCAAAGTTTAAAAATTGAGTTAAAAAAAGCTCTGGGAGAAGAACAATTATTAGAAACTGCTGAAGGCGGCGAAGATGCTTTAGAGTTAATTGAAGAATTGCTGGCAGATGGCTGCGAAATTGTGGCAGTGATTTCCGACTATCTGATGCCCAATATCAAAGGGGACGAATTGCTGAAGCAGATTCACAGAATTTTGCCAAAAACTATCAAAATTATGCTGACGGGGCAAGCAGACCTCGAAGCGGTGGCGAATACTATTAAATATGCTAAATTGTACCGCTACATATCGAAGCCTTGGCAGTCAGAAGATTTGAAGTTAACCCTAAAAGAAGCGGTCAACAGCTATTTTATGGAGAAGCAATTAGGGGAACAAAATGCTCAACTCCAAAAGCTGAATCAAGAGTTGGAAACTTTAGTCGAGAAGCGGACTGCACAACTGCGCTTGTCTGAGGAAAAGTTTGCCAAAGCTTTTCGTTCTTCTCCCAACCCGATTACTATTACCAGACTTAAAGACGGTCGTTATTTAGAAATTAATGAGGCATTTTGCCAGACAATCGGTTATTCGGCAGCAGAAATTCTCGATCGCACGGCGCTTGATTTTAATCTTTGGGAAAGTATACAAGCCCGCGCCGAGTTGTTTAAAATGTTAGACGAGAAACAAATTGTTCGCAACTACGAATTTGATTGGCGCACTAAAACTGGGGCCCTCAGAACCGGGCTGCTGTCTGCCGAAATCATTGACATTCACGGTGAAACCTGCGTGATTTCTGTGATTCAAGATATTAGCGATCGCAAATTAGCCGAAGAAAAACTCCGGGCTGTAGCGGCTTCTTTAGCAGCAGCGCAAAGAATCGCCCGCGTCGGCAATTGGGAATACGATTTCTCGGCCAACACAACTACTTGGTCGGAAGAATTATCTCGGATTTTTGGTCTCAATTCAAGTCAGGCTGCGCCAACACTAACTGAGTTTGGGCAATACGTGCATCCAGAAGATCGACAAAAGTGGCAAACAACGATCGACGCTGCTATTGCTAGCGGGCAATCTTATAGTTTGGAATATCGAATCCTGCGACCGGAAGTGACAATTGCTGCGGATAATTGCCCGTTACAAACAAGTGAAGGCGGTTTCATCCGCTACATCGAAGCCAGAGGAGAAGCAGTTGTCAACCAACAAGGGCAAGTGACAAAACTCTTTAAAACTCTGATGGACATTACCCCCCGCAAGCTGGCAGAAATAGCTCTAGCAGAGAGCGAAGAAAAATACCGCCATTTAGTTGAGACTTCTCAAGATATCATCTGGTCTTGCGATGCTGAAGGACACATTACTTTTGTGAACCAAGCAGTGAAACAAATCTACGGTTACGACCCGGAAGAAATGCTCGGATGTTCTTTTGGCGATTTTTTAGCGCCAGCACAAATAGACCGGAACCGGGAACTTCAGCAGCACTTGCTGACGGGAGATACTGTGTTTCAGTACGAAAGTATAGTATTAGGAAAAGACGGCAGACCCATTGATGTAAATACGAAGGCGATCGCCCGCTTGGACGCTGAAGGAAACATCACGGGTACAACAGGCACGGCTAGCGATGTTACCGAGCGCAAACAAGCAGAAATAGCGCTGAAAAAAGCCAAAGAAGAAGCCGACAGAGCCAACAGGGCTAAAAGCGAATTCCTCTCGAATATGAGCCACGAATTGCGAACTCCCCTCAACGCAATTCTCGGTTTCAGCCAACTGCTGGCCCGATCGGCAGCCCTTGGTGCCGACCAACAGCAATACTTAGGAATTATTAGCCGCAGCGGGGAACATTTGCTCGATCTGATCAACAATATTCTGCATATGTCAAAAATTGAGGTGGGGTTGGTGACAGTTAATAAAAACACCTTCGACTTGCACAAAATGCTAAAAAATACTGAAGATATGCTGAAGCTGCAAGCCGAAAAAAAAGGGTTGCATTTAATTTTTGATTGCACACCCGACCTACCTCAATATGTAGAAGCCGACGAAAGCAAGTTGCGCCAAATATTAATTAATGTGGTGGGAAATGCTATTAAGTTTACTGCGGAAGGTGGTGTTAATTTGAGAATTAAACATGAGCTGTTGACGCATAAAAATTACGGAGAGATGCCGCTAATTGACAATTGCTGCTTGCTCTTTGAAGTTGAAGACACGGGAGCGGGAATTTCTGCGGAAGAAATGGACAATGTGTTTAAACCTTTTGCGCAAACAGAAAGCGGAAAAAAAGCTCAAGAAGGAACCGGTTTAGGCTTGCCGATCAGCAAACAGTTCGTCCAGTTAATGGGAGGAAAAATGACGGTGACAAGCAGCGTGGGTCGCGGCAGCATTTTTAGATTTGATGTTAAAGTTTCGCTCCCTAATTCAGTGGAAATTCAGGTTGCTCAAACAGCTCGCCGCGTTGTGGGTCTCGAACCGGGACAGCCGGAATACCGCATTTTAGCTGTTGACGATCGCCTGGAAAGCCGCTTGCTATTAGTGAAAATACTGACATCCCTCGGCTTTGCTGTGCAGGACGCTGAAAATGGTGTTAAAGCTGTGGAAATGTGGTCGAGTTGGGAACCTCATTTGATTTGGATGGATATGCGGATGCCGGTGATGGACGGTTACGAAGCTACTAAACGGATCAAAGCGCATTTGAAAGGTCAAGCAACGGTGATTATTGCTCTGACGGCAAGTGCTTTTGATGAGGAGCGATCGGTGATTTTGTCTGCTGGTTGCGATGATTTTGTAGCAAAGCCTTTTCGGGAACAAGTGATTCTGGAAAAGATCGCTAAGTATCTGGGAGTCCGCTATGTTTACGATCGAGAAGTTTCGCTGAGTTCTGATGCTGTCGCGTCCCGTAACGTTTCCGCGCCAACTGGAAATGCCCATTTGCCTTTTACGCTCAATGCTTCATTTTTTGAAGCTATGCCTGCTGAATGGGTTGATGAGTTGTACTCTGCGGCGGATTCGGTTGATAATGAGCGGATTTTTGGGCTGCTGTTGTCGATTCCTCCTGTTAATGCTAGTTTCCGCAGTGCGCTTGCTGATTTGGTGAATAACTTCCGGTGCGATCGGATTATTGATTTGATTGAGGAGTTTAGAAATGTTTGAAGGAAAAAAAGAGAGGGGGAGAGGAGCGGGTTTGGGATGATTAGACAAGATTGCAAAAATCCTTTTAATCAAATTCTGGAACGGGCAAGATGCCCATTCCACAAGAAAAAAAATTTTGTGGGATGGGCCCCAGAGCCCGTCCTAGTTATTTTTGCAAGAGGTCTATTGATGATTTAGGTAGATCGACTATTTCAGTCCTGGACGCAGAACCTATATATGTAGGGTGCGAAATGCGCACCTTACCGCTGCATCGGAATAATAATTTGGATGATGTCAGTGCGATCGTCTCGCTGGCTACCCAAATCGTTCGCTATGGACGCTCGCGCTACATAATTCCGAAGTCCTATCCCGGTTAAAAACCCGGTTTCTTGGGTTGGCGTGCGTAAGTTTTGTAAATATAAAAGTAGTTGCTTCACGAGCGAATGCTATAATGACGATTTAATTAATCTGTTTTCACCCTATCAGCACTTCTCAATTTAAGAAAAAATAGCGATGAGCAGCAATCAAACAGAAGAGAATAAAGGCAACATATTAATTGTTGACGACACTCCAGAAAATTTGCAAGTTTTATCGGCAACGCTGTCGGATCGGGGCTACAAAGTGCGGGGCGTAATTAACGGCAAAATGGCACTCAGAGCCGCGCTATCGGGTTCTCCAGATTTGATTTTGCTCGACATCAAAATGCCGGAAATGGACGGCTACGAAGTCTGCACGCAGCTCAAGGCCCAAGCGAAAACATCAGAAATTCCCGTTATTTTTATCAGCGCTTTAGATGAAGTATTGGACAAAGTAACCGCCTTTCAAGTTGGAGGGGTCGATTATATCACAAAACCGTTTCATGTAGCGGAAGTTTTAGCGCGGATCGAACACCAATTGACTATCCAAAGACTGAAAAGACAATTGATCGATCGCAATACCCAACTGCAACAAGAAATAATAGAACGCAAAAAAGCCGAAGAAGCCGCAGCCGCTGCATCGCTGGCAAAAAGTCAATTCGTTGCCAACATGAGCCACGAATTGCGGACTCCCCTGAACGCCATCCTGGGTTTTACCCAAGTCATGAGCCGCGACTCTTTCCTGAGCAACGAAAATATTGAAAATCTCCGAATTATTAACCGCAGCGGTCAACATTTGCTGGAACTAATTAATGATGTTTTAGACTTGTCGAAAATAGAAGCCGGGATAATTAGCTTGGATGAACGCAGCTTTGACCTTTATCAACTCCTCGACACTCTGGAAGAGATGTTTCAAATCAAAGCTGAAACCAAAAGTTTGCAACTGAGATTTTCCGTGCAGGCGAATGTTCCCCAATATATAAAAACTGACGAAAAAAAGCTGCGCGTCTGCTTAATTAACCTGCTGGGAAATGCCATAAAGTTTACTCAGGACGGCGGCAGCATTTGGCTGCGGGCGAGCGTGGAATGCCAGCCTCCGCCTGAATCGGAGATTTATCCTAACTCTACCTCGGTTGAGGAATGTTTAATTTTGTTTGAAGTTGAAGACACGGGAGTTGGCATAGCAGCAGCAGAAATCGACACTTTGTTTGATGCTTTCGTGCAAACAGAAGCTGGCAGAAAAACGGCTGATGGTACGGGATTGGGTTTGACAATTACTAAAAAATACGTCCAGATAATGGGCGGAGATATTGCGGTCGAAAGTGTTTTAGGTGAGGGAAGCAGTTTTAAATTTAATATCCGAGTATTTCCCGCTATTTCGTCTGAAATAACAGTCGCGACATTGCAGCGGGCGATCGGACTAGAAGCAGACCAACCGGTTTATCGGATTTTAGCAGTTGACGACAATCAAGAAAATCGGCTGCTGCTGGTTAAAATGCTGCAACCAATTGGTTTTGAAGTCCGAGAAGCGGAAAACGGCCTCCAAGCAGTTGAACTTTGGGAAAGTTGGCAGCCTGATTTAATTTGGCTGGATACGCGAATGCCAGTAATGGACGGTTTTGAAGCTGTCAGACAAATTAGAGCTAAAGAGAAAGAAGCTCAGCCGCGAACTGTAATTATTGCTCTGACTGCTAGCATTTTTGAGGAAAAAGAAGGCGAAATTATCGCCGCAGGTTGCGACGATTTTGTGCGGAAACCTTTTCAAGAACAAATCCTCTTTGATAAGATGGCTTGCTACTTGGGAGTACACTATATTTATCAAGAGTTTACCGGACTGGAAACGGGGGCTTTACGGCGTTATTTCGTTAGCGAAAAACCAGATTCATTTTTCTTGCCGCTGCTGGCCCAGATGCCTCAAAATTGGGTGCAGGAACTCTACGAGGCAGTTAATGATGTTAATGAAGAGCTGGCTATTCAAATTGTCGATCGCATTTGTGAAAGTCATCCAACTTTAGCTGATGCTTTAAAAGATTTGCTGGCAGATTACCGACTCGACAGGATAATGGATTTAACTAAATCGATTTTAAAATAAATGGATAATAGCGGAATTAAAATATTGGTGGTTGACGACCAACCGGGCAATCTGCGGTTCTTGTCCAAGCTGCTAACAGCCCAGGGGTATCAGGTTTACCGAGCTATTTGCGGTGAACTGGCGTTGAATGTTGCGATCGCCCATTGCCCCGATTTGATTTTGCTCGACATTAGAATGCCGGAAATGAGCGGTTATGAAGTTTGTCGGAGACTGAAAGCGACAGCGGAAACTGAACAAATTCCGGTGATTTTTTTAAGCGTATTAGATGACATCAACGATAAATTACAAGCTTTTAGAGTTGGCGGCGCCGACTATATTGCCAAACCATTTCAAGTAGAAGAAGTTTTAGCGCGCATCGACAAGCAAGTCTGCTTGCAAAAACTGCAACAGCAACTAAAAGAGCAAAACGCTCAACTGCAACAGTCGCAGTCGCTGCTTGCTAGCATATTAAATAGTTCCTTAGACGGTGTGGTGGCTTATTCTGCCGTCCGCAACAGTCAGGGAAATATTGTGGATTTCCAGTGGCTGTTGGTCAACCCTGCCGCCGAAAAAATTTCTGGTTTACTATTAAATGAGATAGTTGGCAAGAATTTGTTGGCAGAAATTTCCCAACTTCGCAAGAACGGGTTATTTGATTTGTATGTTTCTGTAGTAGAAACAGGAGAAACTGTAGACCAAGAATTTTATTACGAACACGAGCGAGATATAAGTGCTTGGCTGCACATTGTTGCGGTCAAGTTAAACGATGGCCTGGCAGTAACATTTCGCAACGTCACCGATCGCAAACGAGCAGAAATTGCCCTGCGAGAAAGCGAAGAACGCTTCCGCGCGATCTTCGAGCAAGCGGCAGTAGGCATAGCTAAAACCGCGCTTTCCGGTCAATTTATGCGTGTAAATCCCGGGTTTTGCCAAATTGTCCGGTATGCAGAATCGGAATTGTTGCAGCAAAATTGGGAGGCAATTACTCAGCCGGATGACATGGAATCTGACAGAAAATACGTGCGCTTGCTGTTATCCGGGGAGATTCAAACTTTTTCTAGAGAAAAGCGTTTGATCTGCAAAGATGGGGAAGTGCGCTGGGCGAATGTTACGGTTTCGGCAATGCGGGATGCCGAGGGTACGCCGCAGTATTTGATTTGTGCGATCGAGGATATTTCCGAGCGCAAGCAGGTACAAGAACTGCTGCAAGCGAGTTTAGAAACTCAAACCCGCTACGCTCAAGAATTAACTCGTTCTAATGCCGAACTCGAACAGTTTGCCTACGTGGCTTCTCACGATTTGCAAGCGCCTTTGAACACGATTGCCGGCTACGCTCAACTATTAGAAAAGCGCTGTCACAACCAAGTTGATGCCCAAGCAAATAAATTTATCCGCAATATTGTTAATTCTTGCGGGCGGATGCAGGCGCTGATTGATGACTTGCTGGAGTATTCGCGGGTCGGCAGCAGTCATAAACCTTTTGAGCTGATAGATTGCAATCTAGTTTTTGAAGATGCTTGCGCTAATTTGCAGTTGGCGATCCGCAAGAATCAAGCTTCTGTTACTAGGGGCAATTTGCCGAGGGTAATAGGTGACGGTTTTCAACTGCTGCAACTGTTTCAAAATTTAATTTGCAATGCGATTAAGTACCGCAGCAGTTGGGCGCCGGTGGTGTTCTTCGGCGCCCAGCGTCAGGGGGATAACTGGGTGTTTTCGGTGCAGGACAACGGTATTGGCATTGCCGAAGAGTACCACCGGCGAATTTTTCAAATTTTTCAGCGCTTGCACGCCCAAAAAGAGTATTCTGGAACCGGTATCGGTTTAGCGATTTGTCAAAGAATTGTCGATCGGCACGGCGGCTGCCTGTGGGTAGAATCAGAACCCGATCGAGGCTCGACTTTTTATTTTTCTGTTCCTGTACCAAAGTGAAGTCAGCAGTCAGCCTGAAGCTGTCACCAGTCATTTACTTAATCTTTAAAGAGCTTTATCTTGTCTTTACATAAATGCTCGTAAAAGTTTAGCATATTCACTGATGACATTGAGCTAAAAATCTATCAGTATAAATCTATTAGCCCTATTCTTATACAATAACAATCAGCGGTGCGTGCAAGACTTGTCAGTTTGTTTCAACTTTATCCAGAGCATCTTGCTTTGGGATGCAGCAGTTTCCCTAGTAGTTCGGGGATAAGCCTTTGTGATGTCTTTGCAGTTGGCCGGTTCTCGGACAGACTGCTAAGTGAAACAAGCATTAGCGGAAAACCTTTGCGAATCTGGCAAAGCCGCAAATTGCTGCAACACAAATTCAGTTTTTTCAGCCTGATTCGCGGGATGATGGCAACAGATGCTTTGCAGGTGCTCGGACACCGATCCAAGTCCCGTCACCTCACAGAATGCGTTGGTAGTGAGGCAAAGCGGTGAATTCTAAAAAGAAAAATTTTACTCTTTTAATAGCCAACGATGACGAGGACACGCGCTTTTTGGTGGAGGAAGCACTGCGAGAAGTTCGATTAGTAATTAGGAGGGAATTTGTGGAAAATGGAGAACAAGTGCTGGACTATTTGTACCGTCGCGGTCAATATGCTAGTAGCAGCAATTGGCACCGGCCAGACTTGATACTTTTGGATCTAAATATGCCGAGGCTTGACGGGCGAGAAGCACTAACTTCGATCAGAGCTGACCCCGACTTGCAACAAATTCCGGTTGTGATCCTAACAACGTCGCACCGCAGCGGAGATATCTTGCTTTGCTACCGCTTGGGTGCTAATTCTTTCATATCCAAACCAGTCACTTTTGAAGGATTGGTTGAAGTAATGAAAACTTTATGTCAGTATTGGTTTGAAATCGTTTCGCTCCCGCCGGCTCTGTAAGCTTTAATTAAAAGCTAGATCGATAGTTTGAGTGTTGACTAAATTTGATAGACTGACATATTAGCCCGATCGCAAGTATCGCTCTCAAAACTAAAAAATTTCCTTCAACCCGCTCCGAACGCTATAGTTGTGTTAACACGTAACCAATCTCTGAAAATTTTGTTGGTTGAGGATGACCTCGCAGATGCGACGCTGCTCGAAGACCTTTTAGGCTCATTCAGTGAGTCTCTGTTTCGCCTCCAAACTGTTAAGTCTGTGGAGATAGCACTGGCGTGTCTGGAAGCAGAAAAGTTTGACGCCGTACTATTAGATTTGTCCGTGTCAGACAGCTTGGGAGGAAGCGAGGCGATCGCGGTTTTGAAAGCCCGATCGCCCACAGTGCCAGTTGTGGTGCTGACAGATATCAACGATGAACATACCGGGCTGTCGGTATTGCGCTCGGGCGCTCAAGATTGTTTGGTAAAGGGAAGATTTCATAGAACTCTGCTGGTGCGGGCAATCCATTACGCGATCGAACGTCAGCGCATAGAAGAACAACTGCGGCAGCAAGCCCTCCGAGAGCGACTGTTGGGCAAAATGATCGAAAATATTCGATCGTCAATAGACGCGGCAAGCATTCTCCAAAGTACCGTCGCAGAAGTGCGCCAATTTCTCAAAACAGACCGCGTTTTAATTTATCGCTGTCAGGATTGGGCGTCTCAATTCGACAGGGAAGAGCCAAAAGGTGCGATCGTCGCAGGTGACGGTTTGCCATTCGGTTATATTGAAAACCCAAATATTAGTGCTGCTTTGGCGGTGTCATGCTTTGTTTTAGTCGAATCCCAGTCGGTACAAGCAATAGCAGATGTCAGCGCTACCGACTTGGCTGGCAGTTGCAAAGAATTGCTGGCAGATTGTGAAATTGCAGCAGTTGTAAGCGTGCCAATTTGGCAATCTGGCGACTGGGAAACGGCAAACAAAACACAAGAAGGTATTGTTTTGGAAGCAGAAAAAATAGAAGATGCAGCCGAAAATTATATCTGGCTGCCGGCGATCGACAAACCGCAGGCACAGGGTTCAAATGCGCCGGATTCGATCGCCGAAAATCGCAATAATTTGTGGGGAATGCTGACAGCATACAATTGCAGCGGTGTCAGGGAATGGCAGCAGTGGGAAATAGATTTTTTACAGCAGTTGGCAAATCAAGTGGCGATCGCGATCGAACAATCTCAACTTTACCGCAAGCTAGCAATAGCCAATCAAAAATTGCAGCAACTGGCAACTACTGACGGACTGACAGGCATTGCTAACCGCCGCCAGTTCGATCGCGTTTTGATGTTAGAGTGGCGCCGATTGGCAAGAGAGAAACTGCCGCTGTCTTTAATAATATTTGACATCGACTTTTTTAAACTTTACAACGAGTTTTACGGCCACCTCGGTGGGGACGATTGTTTGCGCCAAGTTGCTGGGGCGATCGCCATATCTGCCAAGCGGGCTGGGGATTTGGCCGCCCGCTACGGCGGCGAAGAATTTGCCGTAGTGCTGCCCAACACTAGCGCCGAAGGGGCAAACGCTGTCGCCCGGAAAATTTGCGACGGTATCGCCAGCTTGAAACTGCCCCACGCCCGATCGCCGATCGACCCCTACGTTACCCTCAGTTGCGGCATTGCTACGGCGGTTCCTTCTGGCGAGGAATCTCCCGACACCCTAATTCGCAGCGCTGACAGCGCCCTTTATCAAGCCAAAACCGAAGGCAAAAATCGCATTTGTCACGCCAGCAGCAAATCGGAATCTTCCCCGATTTTGATGTAAAGTTTAAGGTAATTGGTAATATCACGTCCGCTCGAATTACCGCAAAAAAATTGGTTTGTAGTGAGGACTTTAGTCCTCATCAATCTGAGGAATAAAGTCCTCACTACAAACACTATAATAGTTATTTTATCAGACACGAGCGCAACTTATAACTCACAACTTTTATTTTGCCTGCGGTTGGCGGATCGGTATTTCGATCGCAAACTCCGTACCGATTCCTAATTCTGAATTGCAAAGCAATTTTCCTTGATGTTTTTTAACTACAATTTCGTAACTAATAGCCAATCCCAATCCCGTACCTTTGCCGACGGGTTTCGTGGTAAAAAACGGGTCGAACAACCGCTGCTGCATTGATTCGGGAATGCCGGTACCGCTGTCGGCGATCGCAATTTTCACTCGCTCGCCCTCCATAACTTCCGTGCGAATCTTAATTGTAGGAACTGACGAGCTACCCCCGGCAGATTGGGAATTTCTTTCCCTTTCTTCCACAGCATCGATCGCATTAATCAACAAATTCATAAACACCTGATTCAATTGACCCGAATAACATTCAACTTGCGGTAAATTGCCGTACTCTTTAATTATAGAAATAGCGAGTTTATCTCCTTGCGGATTCAAACGGTGAGCGATAATCATCAAAGCGCTGTCAATTCCTTCGTGCAAATTAACCGCCTTAAAATCTGCTTCGTCCAGACGCGAAAAAGTTCGCAAAGACTTGACAATTTCCTGAATGCGAACCGCTCCAACTGCCATTGAATCCAGCAGGTTAGGCAAATCTTCTTGGATAAACTCTAACTCAATTGCCTCAAGTTCTGCCTGAATTTCTGCGGTGGGTTCTGGGTACGCTGCGCGGTAAAGTTCGAGAACCCTCAACAAATCATTTGTGTAATCTTTGGCATAGCTGACATTGCCAAAGATAAAGCTGACAGGATTGTTAATTTCGTGAGCAACTCCAGCAACTAATTGACCCAAAGAAGACATTTTTTCGCTTTGTACGAGCTGCGCTTGGGTATGGGTGAGCGCGTGATAAGCTATTTCTAATTGCGCTGCTTGTTCTCTGAGTTGCGCTTCCGATTCTCGCAGGGCCAATTCTGCTGCTGTTCGCTCCGTAACATCGACACCGATTCCCCAAAAATCCCAGCCGGGAACATAAAAATCAGCAGAAACATTAGACCAAGCAATTGTTTTAATGCTGCCGTCAGCCGCCTTAATTTCTACTTCTAAATCTCGAAAGTTGTGACCGAGTTCTACAACTTTTTTAAAGATTTGTTTGCGGTAGTTAACATCAGGCATGAGCAGTTGTATTGCTTGCTGGTTGCCGACAAGTTCTGCGGTGCTGTAACCCAGCACTCGTTCGGATTCTCGATTCCAGACTATGATATTGCGATCGGCATCAACAGCGATCAGCATTACTGGCATATTTTCGAGAATTAGGCGCAACTTTGCTTCGCTTTGTCTCAAAGCTTCTTCAACCTGTGCTCTTTCTGTGATGTCAATGGAAACAGCAATTAATCCTGCAACTTCTCCTTTTTCATCTAATATTGGTGTGGCGCGATTTTCATGAATGTAACCTTTGAGTTCGGACGACCAAATTCTTTCCTCGCCTGCTAAGACAAAGTTAATACTTTCGATGATTTGGGGATAATCTTTGTAGAATTCGTCAACTGATAAGCCAACTACTTGTCCCGGCTTAAATCCTAAAGGTTCTAAGCCTTTTCCTTCAGAAAGGGTAAATATGCCGTAGCGATCGATGCAGTATAAAACTATGGGTGCATTGTTGATAACCGCGCGGAGGCGTTTTTGGCTGACTTGCAGTGCCAATTCTGCTTGTTTGCGCTCGGTAATATCGATCGCGGCTCCGAATAATTTTACCACTTCGCCTTGCTGGTTTTGCAAGATTTGTCCCCAACCGATCAGATATCTCATTTGTCCGTTGAAACTGTAAACGCGGTAGTCAATTTCGTAGGGTTGGCGGCGCGCGATCGCTTCCTCTATGGTTTGTTGAAAGCGTTCTCGATCGTTGGGATGAATTTGCTGCAAAAGTTCTGAATAACTTGGTGTTGGCGAATCTAGTTCTAGATTGTAAATTCTTTTTAATTCATCCGACCAACTAATTTCGCCAGTAATGACGTCGAATTCCCAGTTACCGATATGAGCAACTTTTTGAGTTTCTTCGAGTTTTCGCTGGGATTCTAATAGTTCGTCGGCGGCTTTTTTGCGGTCTGTAACTTCTTTGTAGTTGCCGATAATTCGATAGATTCTGCCTGCTTCGTCCCGCAGCGGAGTTAGGGTAACTAGCCACCAAGTATCTGCTCCTTGGAACTTGAAGCATTGTTCGGAAGTAACTGAATTTTGCGATCGCGCGCAACTGATATAAGTTTGCCGCAGCACGGTTCCGACTTCCTCGCCAAATACAGCTTCGGGAGTTTTGCCGCACCACTCGCTATCGTCCCCGATGCCCAGAATTCGCTTGCCGAGCGGGTTCAAACCGACATAACGAAATTCGCCGTCAGCCTCTGCATCGATCGCAAAAATTATTTGGTCAATACCGTCATAAATACTGCGCAAAAATTGTTCTTGAGAGCTGAGTTGTTCTTGTACTTTTTTGCGATCGCTAATATCTGTCGCCGTCCCGATAAACCCTTGAAATTCACCTGAAGGCGTGAATGTAGGAACTGCTGTCTCTTCAATCCACCGATACTCTCCGTCAGCTCTTTTCAGCCGATATTCTCGTTTAAAATTAGAGTTTAAATTCCAAGCATTCAGATATATTTGCTCCCAAGAGTCTAAATCGTCTGGGTGAATGTTTGGCCTCCAACCCCGAGCAGAAATTTGTGCTTCAGTCAGCCCAGTAAATTCTGTCCACTGCAAATTAAAGTAATTGCAACCGCTCTCTGCATCTGCGATCCACAGCATTACTGGGACGCGATCGGCCCAGTCGCGCCAGCAATTTTCGCTCGCACCCGATAAAGCGGCGATCGGCGCTTGTTTGGGCAGTTGAGTTTCACTTGGAGAATCCGTCATAACTTTACAAATGGTAAGTTGACAGTTGCTATTTCTGTTGTTATAATGCGCCCCAATTCACCCTCACAATATCTCAGCTTTTCACAACTAATATATCAAGGTGAGATTGATTTGTGCAAGCGGCATAAAACTTGTTTGCAATAAACGTAGGATGCACACTGCGCACATAAATAGAAGGAGTACAAGCGCCACAAAAAATGTTCACAATAAACGTAGCTCTATGTAGGTGCACACCGCGCACATAAATAGAAAGAGTGGAAGCGCCACAAGACTTGTTCGCGCTCAATGTAGAGTGCGTGCTGAGTACATTAAATACAGATGAATATTGATTAAAATCCCTGATTTTTATCCGGTGCGCGGTGCGCACCCTACACATAGATTATTCAGAAAATTATTGCCAATTACCAATTACCAATTACCAATTACCCCAAATTTCGGTTCGTACCAGTTAAATTCGATCGCACGGGAATTTCAATCAAAAACTCCGCTCCCTCTCCCGGTGTTGAAATACAGCTCAATCGGCCGCCGTGCCGATCGACTACAATCGAGTGAGAAATCGACAGTCCCAAACCCGTACCCTTGCCCACAGGCTTAGTCGTGAAAAACGGGTCAAACAGCCTCGATCGCACCGGCTCCGGTATCCCCCACCCGTTGTCCGCAATAGATACCGCTGCGAAGCCCGCAGCAGCCTGATAACTGCGAATAGCGATCGTGCTCGGATGCCGATCGCACTCCTCGATCGAACGCTGCTTGTCCCGTTCTTCCAAAGCATCGATCGCATTAATCAAAATATTCATAAATACCTGATTCAACTCCCCCGGAAAACACTCAACTTGCGGCAATAGCTGGTAATCTTTAACTACCTGAATCCCCGGACGGCTGCTGTGAGATTTCAAGCGATTTTGCAAAATCATCAAAGTGCTATCAATTCCCTCGTGAATGTTAACCGACTTCCCAGCGGACTCGTCCAAGCGGGAAAAGTTGCGCAATGATTTGACTATCTCGATAATTCGCTCGGTTCCTACTTGCATCGAACTAAACAATTTAGGGAAATCTTCAGCAATATAATCCAAGTCTATTTCATCGATTTTATCCAACACTTGGGCCGGAACCTCTGGACAGTAATGCTGGTAAACTTTAATCAATTCCAGCAAATCTAAGCTGTAAGTGCGAGCCGGAATGAGATTGCCGTGAATAAAGCTGACGGGGTTATTAATTTCGTGAGCAACACCAGCAACTAACTGACCCAAACTCACCATTTTTTCATTTTGAACAAGCTGAGCTTGAGTGGTTCTGAGTTTGTTAATAGCTGTTTCTAACTCTAGCGCTTTTGAGCGTTCTCGCGCTTCCGATTCCAGCAAAGCTAACTCGGCTTGTTTGCGATCGGCAATTTCAGTTTGTGCTTGCTCGAACAGCGTCGATTGCTGGATCGCGATCGCCAACTGCACGCCAATTTGTTGCAGACACTCGACCTCAATTTCCTGCCAATGGCGGGGGCCATTACACTCGTGGGCGATCAGCAGTCCCCACACATTGTCGCCTTGCAAAATCGGCACTACCAAATTAGCTCGCACCTGAAACTGAGCTAATAAATTAATGTGGCACTGGGAAAGACCCGCATTGTGAATATCGTCCACAACTCTAATCCGACCGTGCTTGTAAACAGAAGCATAGCTGTCTTCTAAGCAGTAATCCTTAATAGTTATTCCCAGAACCGAGCGCCAATTTTCGCTCACCGACTCGACAATTACAAAACCGCTCCAATCTTGATTAAACCGATAAATAATTGTCCGGTCTGTTTGCAAAAATAGCCGTACTTCCGCAACAGCTTTTGTCAAGATTTCTTCTAAATTGAGAGAAGAGCGAATGCGTTCCAGCATCCCTACCACCAGGCGTTCTCGTTTTAATTGCTGGCGCAAGATAGACTCCGCAAGTTTGCGATCGCTAATATCTTCAATTACACCAATTAAGTAGCTCGGTTCACCAAATCCATCCCGCACTAAAGATACAGTCACATTAGTCCAAACAAATGAACCGTCTTTGCGAACAAAGCGTTTCTCAATTGAATAATTAAAAATTTTCCCAGCTAACAGTCTTTGGCCAGATTCGACATCTGCTTCTACATCTTCCGGGTGCGAAATCTCCCATATATTTCGCGCTTTCAGTTCCAATTCTGAGTATCTGACAATATTGCAAAAGCCTTGATTTGCATTCAAAAATTGACCGTCCGGCCACACTTTAACAATGCCGATCGCCGCTTGTTCAAATACGGCTCGAAATCGCTGTTCGCTTTCTTGCAAAGCAATTTCTGATTTTTTGCGATCGGTAATGTCCATTGCCGTGCCAAACAGCCGCACCACCTGACCGAACTCATTTTTAACAGCTTGTCCTTTACCGTTAACGTGCCTGATTTCTCCCGATCGAAAATAGATGCGGTGGTCGATATCGTAAGCTGTGCCTTCAATCACGGCCTTTTGCACAACTTCTGTAAACCTTTCTTTGTCATCGGCATGAATTTGCTCTAAAAGTTCTTCCATTGTCGGCGGTCGATTAACTTCTCGACCGTAAACTCGAAACACTTCCTCCGACCAAGTAACAACTCCTGCCTCAATATCGAATTCCCAATTACCGATGCAGGCAATTTTTTGCGCGTCTTGCAACTGTGCGGCAAGTAGTTGCAGAGATGCGATCAACTGCGTTTTTTCGGCTTCGGCCCCAACGCGGGCGCTGATATCTTTGTGAGTACCAGCCATCCGCAACGGCGCACCCCATTCGTCGTACTCGACCACCTTGCCCATCGCCATAATCCACTGCCAATTTCCCGCTTTTTTGAGCATTCTAAATTCAATTTCATAGATATCAGCGCCACCTTCCAAATAGGAAGTTAAAGATGCCATTACCTTCTCTCGGTCTTCGGGATGCAGCAAAGTTTCCCAAGCTTGGAAGTTATTTTCAATTTCAGTTTCTTCGTAACCGAGCATTGATTTCCAATGCGAGTCGAAATATGTTTCGCCAGTAGCTATGTTCCAATCCCACAGCCCCAAAGAGCTGCCTGAAACCGCTAACTGCAATCGCTCTTGACTGAGTTTCAATGCCGATTCGGCGCGTTTTAGTTCTGTGAGGTCGGCAATTACTGCCATCATTCCTATTGGTTGACTGGCGCTATCTTTAATGCAGTCAGATCGCAATTGAGTTTCTATAATTTTGCCATTTTTAGCCTTGAGTTCAATTTCACTGCAAACAGACAAACCTTTCCGCAGCACCTTAAATAACTTTCTCAAATCTTGAGATTTGGCGTACATTACTCCTGGGCCACCGGCATTATTTAGTTCCTCAACTGTATAGCCGTAGCGCTGAATAAATGCTTGGTTGTGATAAATTGAACAGCCGTCCAAATCTGCGATCGCGATCGCATCGCTAGCGCTGTCTACAGCTTGAGTTACCAAGCACAGAGTCAGTTCAGCGCCTTTGCGATCGGTAATATCAAAAATCGCTCCGTCGAGCCACAAAACTCGCCCTGCTGAATCGTAACTCGGCCTTCCTCTTTCCGACATCCACCGCAGGGCGCCGTCAGCGCGAACAATCCGGTATTCTAGATTGTACGGCTGTCTCGACTCTACCGCTGCCCTGAGTTGTTTCGCGAGCATTTCCCGATCGGCCGGGTGGATGATGCTAGCAAAACTCAAGCGGTTGTTGCCAATAAAATCCCCAGCAGGATAGCCGCTAATTGCCTCAATTTCATCGCTAATAAATACCATCGTCCACTCAGCATCGTACAAGCTGCGGCAGATAGCGCCGGGGATATTCTCAACGAGCGATCGAAATTTTGCTTCGCTTTCCCGCAAAGCTGCTTCGACCTGTTTTAAATCAGTAATATCCAGCACCATCCCTTCCCAAACTATATCCCCTTCCTGCCCTATTTCTGTCGGACAATCAACTCGTTCCGGTCTCGACGAAGCCCCTCGCATCCACTTAAGTTTCCCCGACGGCAGAATCGCGCGCCATTCCTGCTGCCAGGGCTGCATATTTGCCGCAGAAACAGCAAGAGATTCTGCCACTTTTTGGCTGTCGTCTGGATGAAGACAACTGAACATAAGTTCGGGATTCTGCTGAATATTTTCTGGTTCCAATTCATATAAAACCCGGCAGCCCGAAGAAATGTAAGGAAAAGATATTTTGCCGCCTGTTGAGAGCCGAAATTGATAAATTATTCCCGGCAAATTGGCAGCAACTTGCCGCAATATAGCTGCGCTTTCTTCTTGCAGCGCTAAATGTTTGCGCCTATCCTGAGTGATATCTCGAATTATCCCCACGAGAATTTTACTGCCGTCGGTATTTTCAAAGACAGCTTTTTTAGTAGACAGAATGTGCTTGGCACCGCTGGCGTCCGTAAATATTTCCTCGCTCTCGTTTTCTTCCCCCCTCCCAAACACTTGTTCGTCATTCTGCCAAAAAATCTCAGCTTCTTGTTTTGGGAAAAAGTCGCCATCCGACTTACCCAGCAGTTCCTCGCGCTGCTTGCCGAGCAGCTTGCAAAAAGCATCATTTAACAGTATCCAGCGGTGCTGTTCGTCCTTGACAAAAATTGGCTCGGCAACTGCATCGATCGTATAATTCAAAAACTTTTTACTAGCTTCCAGTTCTGAGAGTGCTAAAACTTTATCCGTAATATCGTTGATAGTTCCTGTCGTCCCGGCAGCCGCGCCGTTCCAGCCAAACATCAAAAATTCTTGCACTTGCACCCAGCGAATTTCGCCTTTTTTGGTAACATATCGAATTTGATAGCAGCAGGATGTTTCTTGATTTTCGCTCCGGCGTCTCAACAAATTTAAATATTGGTATTGGTCGTCATAATGAATGCAACTCAAACAGGAAGTTCCTAAGCTTTCATCAACGGTAAACCCGGTAATTTCCGTCCAAGCCGGATTGAGAAAAGTCCAATTTCCAGCAGTATTTGTTTCAAAAACTACTTCTTTGATATTTTCAATAACTTGCAGGTATTTTTGTTGACTTTTTTGCCATTCTGCTTGCCGTTTCTGGCGGGCGATCGCGCACCGGATCGTCCGCACCAGCAGCCGGCTGTCTGCTTGTCTTTTCACCAGATAATCTTGGGCGCCGACCGCAATTAACTCGACGGCGAGTTCTTCGTCATCGGCGGCTGTCAGAATGACGATCGGAATATTTATCCCGCAATCTTGCAGCCGTCCAAGAGTATTAAATTTTTGGCAGTCAGGAAGTGAAAGGTCTAATAAAATTACATCAAAAATTTCGCAGCTTAAAATTTCTATAGCTTCCCGGAGGCGAACTACATTTCTCAACTCAATTGATTGTCCCTGTCTGCGCTCAAACAGCAGTTGTTGAATGAGTTCTGCATCTTCTGCACAGTCTTCTACTAAAAGAACTTTCAAGCAAGCAGGCGTTAAAGTTGACTCAAAAGTAGGTGTCATTTTGGCTGGTATAAATAAAAAAAGCAGCAGTGGATGCAGCTACCTAGCTGATTTTTGGGGAACTTGAACCGCAGGCTTTAGGATGCCCTGCGTGCTTTCAGACTCCCAGATTTATTTGTAAAATTGAGTTGTTCGCCGCAAGTTGTCCGCCTCGCCCCAAACATACAGCGTATTCCAGATTTATGAAGTAGGGACACGGCGAAAGTCTAAGTCCCTACCCGTTATCTGTACTGCACTCAACTGAAAACTGCTATAGTAGCCCAAAGTTCTCGTACTCTTACCTATATTGCAACTCACTTCTGTTTTAATTTACAACATTTGGCAGGGAAGTAGCAAGGGGAAAAGCAAAAGAACGCCCAGGAATCAGGACTTGCATTTTTGACTGCAAACGTAGGATCGTTGCGCTAGATTAAGCGGTTTGTAGTGAGGACTGAAGTCCTCTATCTAGCAGTAAGAAGGACTTGCATTCGGAAACTGCGAAGCTAATTATCAACTTAATAAGGGTTTTCTAACCCGACGCGATTTAACTGAGTTGAGTCGATTAAGTTTTCTGCTGTTTGGGCAGCACAACTGTAAACACGCTGCCTTGGCAGAGATTGCTGCTAATAATAATCTCGCCGTTAAAAGGTTTTAAAAGTTCAATGCAGGTATAAAGTCCTAGACCAGTTCCTGTCGGTTCGCCTTCCGTTTTTTCCTCGCCTTTAGGCGGCTTTGAGGTATAAAAAGGGTCAAAAACTTTTGACAAATCTTCAGGTGCTATGCCGCATCCCGTATCTGCAATATCCATGTATATGTTCGAGTCGTCTTGCCGAGTCACGATTGTTAGTTCCCTGCTTTTCTTTTGCCACATCGCATCCATTGCATTATTGATTAAGTTATAAAATACTTGAGAGATATAGGAATACATTAAGGGAATGGTGGGAATTTCTTCGTCATAAAAGTATTTTTTTCTAATTTTATTTTTAAAATACAGATTGCCTTCCAAGAGCTGAATTTCTCGCTGAACTAAATCGTTGATATTCACCGGTTGCAAATCTTGCTGTTGCTCTTTTCGGCTTTTCATCATCAGAGTATCCATGATCTGATTGATTTTTGTGACAGCTTGAAAAATATACTTAGTATAATTTAAAAGAGATTCTTCTTGAATTTTTGTGGCTTTTGTTTCAATCAAATCGACGCTAGTCTGGATCACTTGCAGCGGACTTTTGAGGTTGTGAACCATTCCCTGGGTCAAACGTCCGATGATGGCTGTTTTTTCCTGGTCGATCAATTGCTTGGTTTTTTGTTCGACAAGTCTTTCGAGGTTTTGGTTGAGGTGGGCAAGTTCGAGGTTTTTTTCTTGGAGTTTTTTTTGTAAGCTGCGGATTGTCAAGTGAGTTTGAATGCGGCTCAATACTTCTTCGTGCTGGAAGGGCTTGGTAATGTAGTCAACAGCTCCTGTCTGAAAGCCTTTTACTTTATCAAGCGTATCGGAAAGGGCGCTCATGAATATGATGGGAATCTCTCGCGTTGACGGGTCTGCTTTCAAACGCAGGCAAGTTTCAAAACCGTCAATTCCGGGCATCATGATGTCCAAAAGTATCAAGTCTGGATGGATGTATTCAATTTGCTCGATCGCACTTTCGCCGTCTAGAGCCACTAATACTTTAAACCCGTAATTCCTTAACAACTCGAAAAGTACGTCGAGATTTGTTTGGTTGTCATCGACAATTAGTATGATGCTTCTTTCGGAATTCTTATCGTTCATATTCAAGGGAAACATTCACTTTTTTTGAGTTGGGAGTTGTGACTTGTGATTTTAAATCTGATTCAAGGGATTTTCTGCCGCTCTAGAAACCCGGTTGCTTCGTAGATGCCTTTATTTGCAATCGCTCTTTTCTTTTATGGGCGGGCAGGATGCCCAACCCCTACTCCCCACCATAAATTCAGTCTCTGTGGAACAGGCATCTTGCCTGTTGCTGAAACTGGTGCAAGATGTAAGATTTTACACATTTTGAGTTTTCTGTTAGCTACCGTCAATTTTAGGACAAATGTTGCTTCAAAAAATCTCGCATTTGCTTGAGCTGAAATCCTTTAGTAAGTTGGCGCAGGTGATGAACGAAAGGCCCTAATGTCGGGTCTGAATGTTCGATTTTAGCAGTTTCCTCCTGAATAGCTTCAATATCGCCCATTGCAGCCAATCTTAGCAAGGCCAAGACTGAATCTGAGGCAGGAGACACCATCGTTGAGTCAGCAGCAATCTCAGATGATGCTTTGGGAGTTTGAGCTTTCCGCTTTTTGGTTTCCGATCCTTCTTCGTAAATCCATTCTAGTTTCAAATGCAGGCGCAACAATTCTAAAAGCTCGTTAGTTTGAAGCGGCTTGGTGAGAAAATTATCGCAACCTGCAAGTATGCTCTCTTGTTTGGTAGTCTCGTAAACGCTTGCGGACAAAGCAAAGATAACCGCATCTTTTAATTCCGGCAACTGTCGCAGTCGCCTGGTAGCTTCCCAACCGTCCATTACGGGCATCAGCAAGTCCATTAAAATTACATCCGGTAGAAATTCCCGTGCTTTTTGCAAGCAGTCTTCGCCGTCTGTGGCTTGTGCAATTTCAAAGCCCAAACGAGAAAGCATCCTGTGCACCCAGGCGCGATTTACTTCGCGATCGTCCACGATTAGGACTTTGCGCTGGTGCCCCCTAAAACCGACAAGCCGCCGTTTTTCTTGCGTGGAGGGGAGTTCAGAAGGCTGGACGACTGCGGGTAAGTCTAGATCCAACCAAAATATGCTGCCTTTGCCGGAAATACTTTGGACGCGGATTTGGCTGCCCATCATGTTGACTAATTTTTGGCTGATGGAAAGTCCCAGTCCGGTACCTTCGACGAAATTGTTACGATCGCCCACTTGATGAAAAGGCAAAAATATTTCTTCTAATTTATTCTGAGAAATGCCAATGCCGGTATCTTCAATTTGAAAGCGAATTTTAGCCGTAGGGACGCGATCGCCCGTATTTGCTGCTGTTATCGCCCCGCACGCTTCTTTTGTTCCCAGGGGTGCGATCGACATTTGCTGCGCGTTTAAATTCGCGGTCGAATTGATTGTTTGACTGGCAATTTCCGCTGTCAAACTAGAATTAGCGCAGTTAATTTGAGGAGGATTTTCGGCTAAATCGTCTGCATAACCGACTTTGAATATAACGCCGCCGCTCTCCGTAAACTTAACGGCATTGCTGAGCAAATTAATCAAAACTTGGCGCAACCTTTTTTCGTCAGCAAAAATGCCGTCTGGCAGCGGCGACACCTGCTCGTAATTAAAGGAAATTCCTTTTTGATCCGCTCGCATCTGGAACAAATCAACAATACTTTTAACAAAGCTGGAAAAATGCACGTTTGTCAGTGACAGTTCCATTTTACTAGCTTCGATTTTCGAGAGGTCTAAAACGTCATTAATCAGCATCAGCAGGTGGTTGCCGCACTGGTAAACGTTGTTGAGACTTTCCTGCTGATCGGCGGTTAAATTATTATCCAATTTGAGCAATTGAATGTATCCTAAAATCCCGTTCAAAGGCGTCCGCAATTCGTGGCTCATGTTGGCGAGAAAGTCGCTTTTAGCGCGGTTGGCAGATTCGGCGGCTAATGCGGCTAATTGCAGGGCGGCTTCTGCTTGTTTGCGATCGGCTATTTCGATTTGTGCTTGTTCAAATAGGGTCGATTGCTGAATGGCGATCGCCAACTGCACCCCCAATTGTTTCAGGCACTCTGCCTCCAATTGCTGCCAGGGACGAGGGCCCGTGCAGTGGTGGGCAATTAACAGCCCCCACAAGCTTTCGCCTTGCAAAATCGGCACTACCAGATTCGCTCTCACATCGAACCGAGCCAACAAATCCAAGTGGCACTCGGCGATGCCGGCATTGTAAACATCATCTGTGGCTCTAATTCTGCCGTCTTGGTAAAGAGGAACGTAGGCTTCCCCAAAACAGGGATCGTAAATTTCCATTCCTACAATTGGTCGGGTATTTTCGGCAACCGACTCGACAGCGATCAACCCGCTCCAATCCGGCTTGAATTGGTAAATAACAGTGCGGTCTACTTGCAAAAACTGCCGCACTTCTTCGACAGCTTTGGTAAGAATTTCTTCTAAATTGAGAGAAGAGCGAATGCGTTCCATCATGGCGAATGCCAACTGTTCGCGCTTTAATTGTTGGCGCAAAATTGCTTCTGATTCTTTGCGTTTGGTGATATCGGTTATCACTGCTATTAATCCGATTGAGTTGCCATTTATATCTTTAATGCTGTCGGCTCGCACCAGAGCAATAACAGCTTCATCGCTCTTATTTCGCAGCGCAACTTCGCCGCACCAAGAGCGACCTTGGCGAAGGTTTTTATATATTTTTTTGTAACTTTTAGGGCGGACGAAAAGCAGGGTGCTATCGCCGATCTCGTTGAGTTCTTGCACCGTGTAGCCGTAACGCTGAATGAAGGCTTGATTGTGGTAAATAGACCGCCCTTTCAAGTCGGCGATCGCGATCGCGTCGCTGGTGCTTTCGACGGCTTGAGTGACCCGCAGCAAAGCTAATTCTGCTGCTTTGCGATCGCTGATATCGGTCATCGAACCCACCATCCGCAGGGGGTTTCCGGCTTCGTCCCACACTGCTTGAGCGCGGGCGAGCACCCACTTGTAGCTGCCGTCTTTGCACTGCAAGCGGTATTCGGAGGCGTAATTGGGGGTTTGGCTGTCGAGGTAATTTTGAATTGCTGCTTGCACTCGTGAGCGATCGTCTGGATGGACGCGATCGATCCATGCGCTGTTGCTGTTTTCGATTTCGCCGTCTGCGTAACCGATAATTTCTTGCCAGCGGGCCGATCTAAAAGCTTCATTTGTTTGAAGATTCAGATCCCAAATTCCGTCTTGATTGCCTTTGAGAACTAACTGCCAGCGTTCTTCACTTTTGCGCAATTCTTCTTCGGCTTGTTTGCGCTGAATGTGAGAACCCAACTGAGTCGCTACCGCCTTGACCAACTCTACTATACGCGGTTCCATAATCGATCGGTCGCGCTTGCAGAATACTAAAACTGCCAGCACCTCTTTCCTAGTGCCAATCGGCACTCCGAAACAAGCTTTCAATCCGACTGCTGCCGCCATTTGCGATCGCAAAAAAAGATGATTTTTGGCTATAGAAATATCTTCAATCCATTCTACCTTTCGGGTTGACCAAATCCGTCCCGCCACTCCCACTCCGGGGGCGAATCTAATTTTTTTACTTTCGCGGGCGAATCTATCTAAATCGCGATCGCTAGCGTACCAAGTTTCGCTGTGTTCCAAAAAAGTACCGCTAGCAGCCGGTATCCAAGCTTCTGCAAAATTCCAGCCGATCGCATTGCAAAGCAACCGCAAAACATCTGCGATCGCGCTCTCAAAATCTACGCACTCATTAATTGCTTGAGTAGCCGCCAGCAATAACTTAATTTCATCTTCTGCTTGCTTGCTTTCTGTAATATCAGTTCCCGTACCGAGAATTTGCTTTAACTTGCCGTCTGCTGTTTTCGCAAATACCGTATCTCGGCTGACAATCCAGCGCCAAGAACCATCCTTGTGCCTGATTCGGTATTCAATTTCAAAGATATCCCCTTCGCAGCCAGTTTCAACTTGCTGTAAATAATCCGGCATTTTGATTGAATCTTCCGGGTGGATTAAAGTTGACATCATCCACGGCCCTATTGCCTGAATCTCCTCTACCTTATAGCCGAGAATGTGGTATATAGAAGCGTTCGCATAAATAATTTTTTGTTCTATTAAGTCATAAACATACAAAATATTAGGACTTGCCTCAGCAATTTGTTGACTGAACCGCTGGCTTTCTCGCAGTGCTGCTTCTGTTTGTTTTCTTTGGGAAATATCGCGAACAATGCAAATGAGTTCCCCGTCTGGCAGCATTGTCAGCGAGACATCTATAGGGACTTTCGAGCGATCGCGGCGACATCCTACTGCTTCGGTGATGTAATAACCTTTCTGCACTAAAGCCGGTACAACTTCTTGCTCGAACCTTTGCAGTTCTGCACCTTCGTAGAATATTTTCCAACTTTTGCCCAACAGTTCTTCGATAGAGTCGTAACCGTAGATTTTTAGTCGGGCTGCGTTGCAATAAATCACTTCTCCGCCGGCATTGAGCATGGCGATACCGTCAGAAGCTTTGGCCATTGCTACTGCTTGCCTGTGGAGTTCAGCTTCTGATCGCTTGCGCTGAGTGATGTCGCGGACGATGCCGATAATTTCATTTTTTGTGCAGAAGACTATTCTCGCTTCAAATTCGCACACTTGGCCGTTGACAGGCAGTTGATATTCTACGATTTCAATTTCGCCATTATCAACAGCTTGTTTGTTGTAGGACAATATTTTTTCAGCAAAAGCTGTCGGCAATATGTCTTGTGCTTTTTTGCCGATAAATATATTGTTTTCCGGTACGATACTGCGGAAGTCTTTTGCGGGTTTGAAGTCTACAAAAGTGCCGTCTCCCCGGCAGCGAAACATCATGTCCGGTATCGCATTTAAAAGAGCGCGATTAGTGGCTTCGCTTTGGCGCAATTCTGCTTCTGCTTGTTTGGTAAATGTCACGTCGCGGGCAACTGCATAAACTAAACCTTCTTCCGCAAATGGCGATGCCGTCCATGACAGCCATTTATAACTGCCATCTTTGCAAAGATAGCGGTTCTCCACGTTAACGATGGATTTCCCACTTTTGAGTGTTTCTAATTGGGCTAAAACCGCTTTTCGGTCTTTTAGATACACGAATTCTATAAAAGGTTGGGCTAGCATTTCATCGCTGCTGTAACCCAATACAGTAAACCAAGCGGGGTTTAAGCGTTTGAAATAGCCGTCAAAACCTGCAATGCAAAGCAAATCTAGCGAGATCGTAAAAAAGCGATCGCGCTCTTTCTGGGTTTGTTTTAATTCGGTGACATCCATCACCAAACCGTCCCAAACTATATCGCCGTTGGCTTGTTTTTCCGGTCTCGACGCACCTTGCAGCCACTTCACATTGCCGTGGATAATTTGCCGCCACTGGTGCTGCCAAGGTTGCAGAGTCGTTGCAGAAATTTTTATCGTTTTTTCAAAGCCTGAGAGGTCATCTGGATGAATTGTTTCATAAACAAAATTTGTCTTTTTTTCTATTTCTTTTGCTTCTAATTGGTAGAGGTTCTTGCTGCCAGAAGAAACGTAGGTAAAATACTTTCTACCGCCCGGCTCTAGGCGGAATTGATAAATCATTCCCGGCACGTTGGCTGCCATTTTTTTAAACCGAGCTTCGCTCTCTTCCAAAGCTAATTGTTGGCATTTGTACTCGGTGACATCTCGAATTGTGCCGACCAACATTTTACTGCTGTCAGTTGTTTTAAAAACACTTTTTTTGATCGAAATAATTCTTTTTTTGCCTGCGCTGTCTGTAAAATTTTCTTCCGTTTCGACCGCGTTGCCAGTTCTGAATACTTCTTCGTCTTTTTGCCAAAATATTTGGGCTTTTGCTGGTGGCAAAAAGTCGTATCCCGACTTACCGATCAGTTCTTCTCGGGGTTTTCCCATTAACTCGCAGAAAGCATCGTTTAATACGATCCAGCGATGCTGCTCGTCTTTGACAAAAATTGGATCGGGAGTAGCATTAATCGTATGCTTAAAAAACTCTTCTGATGCTTTTAATTCAGCTTCGTAGCGGTAGCGATCGCTCACGTCCAAGACTACTTTAATCATCCGGTCAATCGAGCCGTCCCGACCGCGAATACAGCGCATGGAAACTCTAGTATAAACTATTTTTCCGTCTTTTCTGCGCCATCTTTTGTCTAAAACATAGCCTTCGCTCTCCCCTGCAAAAATTTTATTTAACTGCTCTAAACTGGCAGGCCAATCTTCAGGAAAACCCCACTGTTCCCAATTTTTGTTCAAAAGTTCTTGGCGCTCGTATAAGAGCAAATCGCACAAAGCATCGTTAACTTCCAACCACTCGCATTTTTCAGGTTCTGAGGGGGAATTGGGAGGAGCAAGAATCGCAATTCCGACGAGAGAATTCTCGACTACCGAGCGATATTTTTCTTCACTTTTTCGCAAAGCTTCTTGGTTGTGCTGCCGCTCGACTGCGTAGCGGAGCGATCGCATTAACACTTCCCTGTCGATGTTTCGCTTGACTAGATAATCCTGAGCTCCTGCTTGGATTGACTGCACGGCGAGTTCTTCATCATTGCGGGCCGTCAGTACGACGATCGGAGTATTTAGGCTGTATTCTTGTATTTTGACAATTGTACTTAAGTCTTGGCTGTCCGGCAGCGAAAGGTCTAGTAAAATCACATCAAAATGTTCGCAGACCAAAAGTTGCTGCGCTTTGCTGAGACGGTCTGTACAGCTTACTGACAGCCTTTGGGGATGTTCTCGGCTGAGATTTGTTTCTAATAATAATTCTTCGATCAGATCGGCTTCGGCTTGATTGTCTTCCACCAGAAGAACTTTAAAACCGTTTCGCTTTGCGGTTGGGCTCAAAACTGATATCATATACCTTGTTATTCGTCATAAGGCAGTCGAGCTAACTATTATAGCATATAAATAATTGAATGCCAAAAAAGACCGATGACCCAAGTTTAAAAATCCCTGGTTCAACAATTACAATGCTCTGCATCGACTGTGTTTTTGCTCTAATACCTCATAAAATAGTGCAACACTCTTCGACCCCCAGCCCCGCCGCTGCATTGCGGGGGGAACAAGAATACTGTTGCATTCTTTTTTAAATTTGCTCTAAGTAGGTCAACGCAATCATAGGTTAAATTTTTCCGATTTTTAGAAGCTCGGTTGCTTGAGGAAACAAAGCTGCTTGGTGTTGTGTTTTCTGGGCGATCGCCTGTCAACTGCTTTTAGGCGATCGAAACCGACCCTTTGTTGCCCTTCGATTCCGCTACCAACACAATCCGAGCGGTATCCCCGCACCAGTACGCGCTCAGCGCAAAAAAATTGCTGGGAACTATGTTCGACTTTCAAATTGTTACCACCTTTTTTATCATAGCTTATAGAAATTCCCCACTGCCATTTCTTTACTTTTTGCAATCAAATAAAAATTTTCCACAAATCTTGCTATTTAGCAAAAAACTGATTATATTGAAATAGAGGCAATCAAAACTCTGCTGCATACAGCATCAGAAAAAATTGGCGAAAAATCCGCAAAAAAATCCGCAAAAAATCAGATAATTTTCGCAACAAAACTACATAAAAAAAAGGACTGTTTTTTGTTGACTGTCCTTGGTTTACTGTCCTTTGACCGAACTGAGATGAAGTTTAGAGGAAAAAAGCAATGATCGAAAAATTAGCAATTCAACAAAAACAAGTTTTAATTCCCAAAGAAAAAGCCTTAGTATTGTGGTTTGATGAAGTCGGCATCGCCGACATCCCATTAGTAGGCGGAAAAAATGCTTCTTTGGGGGAAATGATTCAACAGTTAACTCCCAAAGGAGTCAGCGTTCCCAACGGATTTGCAACGACAGCATACGCTTACCGCTGCTTCATCGAGTCGGGGGGTTTAGAAGCTAAATTGCGCGAAATTTTGGCCGATTTAGACGTAGAAGATGTCCTGAACCTGCGACAAAAAGGCAAGCAAGCGCGGGCATTGATTATGGGTACACCGTTTCCGCGAGAACTGCAAGCGGCGATCGCGGATGCTTACGACAAATTGTGCGATCGGTACGGCGACAGCACCGACGTAGCAGTGCGTTCCTCCGCCACCGCCGAAGACTTACCAGACGCCAGTTTCGCCGGACAGCAAGAAACCTACCTCAACGTTCACGGCTGCACCGGCGTCCTCGAATGCTGCCAGAAATGCTTCGCCTCCACATTCACCGACCGAGCAATTTCTTACCGCCAACTCCGAGGTTTCGACCACCTTGAAGTCGCCTTATCTGTCGGCGTGCAAAAAATGGTGCGATCGGACTTAGCATCCTCCGGCGTCATGTTCAGCATCGACACCGAAACCGGTTTCAAAAATGCCGCCTTAATCACCGCCGCCTACGGCTTAGGCGAAAACATCGTTCAAGGAGCCGTAAACCCCGACGAATACCTGGTTTTCAAACCCACATTAAAACAAGGGTTCCGCCCAATTCTAGACAAACGCCTCGGCACGAAAGAAATTAAAATGGTGTACGATCTTGGCGGTTCCAAATACACCAAAAACGTCTCAGTAGCGGCAACAGAACGCGGCAAATACGCCCTTAACGATGAAGAAATTTTGCAACTAGCACGTTGGGCAGTATTAATAGAAGAACACTACTCCCAAGTGCACGGAACTTACACGCCGATGGACATCGAGTGGGCAAAAGACGGCAATACCGGCGAACTCTTCGTAGTCCAAGCGCGGCCGGAAACAGTGCAATCGCAAAAGTCCGCCACAGTTTTGCGGAACTACAAATTGCAAGGTTCCAGCGCAGTTTTGGCAAAAGGACGCGCCGTTGGCGAAGCGATCGGACAAGGCAAAGCCCGCGTCATTTTAGAAGTTAGCGAAATTGCTGACTTTGAAGCAGGGGAAGTTTTAGTCACCAACAAAACAGACCCCGATTGGGAACCCATTATGAAAAAAGCGAGTGCGATTGTCACCAATTCCGGCGGCCGCACTTGCCACGCAGCAATCATTGCCCGGGAAATGGGAATTCCGGCAATTGTCGGCACCGGCGACGCTACCAAAGTCTTGAAAAACAATCAAGAAATCACTGTTTCTTGTTCCGAAGGAGAGGAAGGCAAAGTTTATTCCGGTTTAGTGCCGTTTGAAGTAACAGAAAGTGCGATCGACAATTTGCCGCGAACCCGCACTCGAATTTTAATGAATGTCGGCAACCCAGAAGAAGCTTTTGGTTTGTCAGCAATTCCTTGCGACGGCGTAGGCTTAGCGCGCCTGGAATTCATCATCGCCAACCATATAAAAACGCACCCCTTGGCACTGATTCACTTTGATGAATTGGCCGACGAATCCGTCAAGCGTCAAATTGCCAAACTCACAGCACTTTACGAACACAAACCCGATTTCTTTACCGACAAACTAGCTCACGGAATTGCCACCATTGCCGCCGCATTTTATCCCAATCCAGTCATCGTGCGGATGAGCGATTTCAAGAGCAATGAATATGCCAATCTTTTGGGAGGGCGACAGTTTGAACCCAAGGAAGAAAACCCGATGCTCGGGTGGCGCGGCGCCTCTCGTTATTACGACCCGAATTACCGCGAAGCTTACGCTTTGGAATGCCTTGCACTGAAGCGAGTTCGCGACGAAATGGGCTTGACAAATGTGATTCCGATGATTCCGTTTTGTCGCACCCCGGATGAAGGGCGCAAAGTGTTGGTTGAGATGGCAAAACACGGTTTAGTCAAAGGCGAAAATGGCTTGCAAGTGTATGTGATGTGCGAATTGCCGAGTAATGTGATATTTGCTGACGAATTCGCGCAAGTTTTTGACGGATTCTCGATCGGCTCTAACGATTTAACTCAGCTAACATTAGGATTAGACCGGGATTCTGCTTTAGTCGCTCACATCTTTGACGAACGGAATGAAGCTGTCAAGCGGATGGTAGAAATTGCCATTAAAGCGGCGAAGAAGTACGGCCGCAAGATTGGGATTTGCGGTCAAGCGCCCAGCGATTATCCTGAGTTTGCTCGCTTCTTGGTTGAGTTGGGAATTGATTCGATTAGTTTGAATCCTGATTCGGTTTTGAAGACTTTGTTGGATGTTGCTAAGGTGGAGGTTTCCAGTTCGATGATGGATTTAGCGACGGAGGTTGCTAAGGTTTAATTAGACCTCTTGCAAAAATAGCTGGGACGGGCAAGATGCCCATCCCACAAAAAGTTTTTTTCTTGTGGAACGGGCATCTTGCCCGTTCCAAGTCCGACAGCAACCGCCAGCAAACGGTTAACGCACGGGTGGCATAGTTTGAAACTTGACCGGGAACTTTTCTGATTTAAAACCGTCTTTTGGCAGATAATTTTATGTGGCCGATCGTCTAAATTTAAAAAAAATATTCTCACGCACGAGCTCTGAAAATGTGCTAACTGCTCTCCTAATTATTTTCATAGGTTTAGCTCCGTGGCTGCTGTCTTTGTGGGTGATGGGCTCTGCCGAAAGCCTCGCCCGCGATCGAATTGCAGCGGCTAGGCTTGCGGTAGCAAATAGACCCCCGCGAACTCAACTAGCAACTGCCGATCGCACTTACGTCGAAGGCCTCGGTTATCCGATCGGCGATATTACTTGCGAGTATAACGCCCGCTCTAATTACATTCGCTGCGCTGTCAATCCTGCTGGGCCCTGTCTTGATTGTCGGTACTACCAAGCCAGAACTCTTGACGTTCGCGGTGAAAAGATATAGCTTGTATTGGCGCTGGTATCTACGCATATTTGCGGATGTAGTAATCAATCAGTTAATATATACTTAGGTGTAATGATTGTTGTAGGAGCTTGTTCAGGACGAGCCGCGTCCCAACTCAGCAATTAAAGCCTAATAGATCAGTATTGCTGGGTTACAGTTGCCGTAACAGGGGGATTGCAGTCTGTGTTTTTTCTAGTTGAGGACTTGCGCTTGCTTAAACCAGGTTTAGACCGTAAATCTTGGTTGGGCGGCGAGAAATCTAGGAATAAATCAAGTTTCTCGTCTCAGTCAGCGTAACTCGTGCAATTAAGAAAATTAGCGAATAAAAATCGCAAGTAGCTGACGGGCAAATTTGCCAGTCGATTTCTCTAAAAAATCATGAAAAATTCTGCACGAACAATTGTCCTTTTTCATTTACCTCAAACAGAAACCCGCTCGAAGATTCGCTTGTGGACAGTTTGAGAAGTTGGTTATGCACCATACTAATTTGTTTGTGCGATCGCAGCTTTCGCAGTCTCAAACCTGGATTGTTGCCTCTAGACTGCAAGTTATAAATTTTTAAGACGCCTCGTCGATACAGGGTATGTATATTTCAATTAAATAACACCTCGGGAACTGCCTGCCCAATTATGTCGCAGCCAGCACTTCCTAATTAATGTTTGGTTTCCCGATGTGAACCGGGCTTGCACACCAAAACCAAAGAAACTGGATTGCTATTTCGCTCAACCAGCAGGTTTTTTACTGGAAGCGAAGGCTGCAACGAATTATTTTCGTCCGTAAAACCCAGTTTCTGCGTCCATAAATGGTGAAATTTCTCTGCAATTAAAGTGCATTAGACAATACAGAAAACATCATCAAGTAAATTTTTGAGAATTCCTGTGATTGTCTACTGCGGGATGTATAACATTTGCGTGTAACAAATACACTCCCTAGCCGAAAGCCGAAAGCAAAATATCACCCGACAGATAGATTATGGGGATTGAAACTCTCAATCCTCAGCGCTTGCGTCGGCGCTATTTGCAATGTTATCAAATAGCAAGATAGCACAGCTTTGTGCTGAATGAAATTCGCCTATTGCTCTTTCTCGCCGTCAAACAGCAGAGCCTTTAACTCTGCAATTCAACCTTTTCAAGAGGTGGCTATTCTCATCTTTAGCTGCCCATCTTATATACAATCAGTCAGGTAATTCTACCATGCAAGCTATCTGCAACCAGCCAATTTGTCTAAGCCCAAAAACAGGTAACACCAGCGCAAGCATTGCTCCGAAAAACTCTAGAACAACAGCAACTTATCCTCATGAAGAACAAATAAAACAAGTAAAAACAGAAAAGTGTTTCCTGTCCCACAAACCCAGTGGCGGCGCGGGAATTGGGCAGCCCCACAGAGAATTTTCGATCTTCACCGACTCGGTGGGCGCCCGGACTGTAAAAAATGTACTGTTCATCGATTCGAGAGTAGAGAACTGCGACAGCTTGGTAAGAGGAGTAACAGCCGGTACAGAGGTATTTGTACTGGAATCGACGCGGGATGGAGTCGAGCAAATTACTAGAATTCTGGCTAATTGCAGCGATTTAGAAAGCCTTCAGATAGTGTCTCACGGTCGAGAAGCCGGAGTGCAACTAGGGTCGATCGAACTCAGCGGAGACAACTTAGAAACCTACAGCCATTTGTTGCAGCAGTGGGGAAAAGCCCTCAGCGAGAGAGGAGATATCTTGTTATTCGGGTGCAGCGTCGCAGCGGGAGAAAGTGGCGAAGCGTTCGTGCGGCGGCTGAACGAAATTACTGGTGCAGATATTGCAGCGAACGACGGATTGACGGGGAGTGCGGCACTAGGTGGCGACTGGAAATTAAAATTTGCGATCGGGGAAATAAAAGCGAGCATTGCCATTGAAAAAGAAGTGCTCGAAGCATACACTTACGTGCTCGGCACATTAGTTAACGAAACTTTCAAGAACGCCACAGTGAAGGGGCCTTGGCTCTACCGAGGCACCAACGGGGTGCTGTACGATCCGAGTCAGGGCCCAGCTAACTCGCAATCTATACCTGGCATCACTGGAGGAACAATATCAGGCTTACTTCCGGCTTTAGGTGGGGATACTCCTGGCAATGGCGTTCTGCAATTAACTCCAGCATCACTAGACAGGCGGGAGGCTTTCGTCCTCTACAACAACCCCATTCCTTCAAGCGACGGTCTGATTGTCAGGTTTGATTTCTATTCCTACGGTTCCAATCTGCAAATTAATGAACCCCAAGGTTATTTTACTGGCAATCAGCCTGGGGACGGCATTGGTTTCTTCTTCATTGACGGTACTGCATCGCCAGACAAGCCAGGGGGTTATGGCGGTTCTCTGGGCTACGCTCAACGACTAGATGGAACTGTGGTCACACCCGGTATTCAGGGAGGTTATTTAGGCATTGGATTTGACGAGTTTGGCAATTATTCAGCACCGACAGAAGGGCGGCAGGGCCCAGATCCCGATCCGGTTCCCGGCTCCTCAAATCCGCGTTTGGTCAGACCAGATTCAGTAACACTTAGAGGCAGGGAAGAGAATAATTACCCGTTTTTAACCCAAGCCTTTGCTCCCTTGGGCATCGATAACATTCCTACCAGTATTGACTTCACCGAACCCAATTTTAACTTTAGCAATACGTTGACGACCAATCGCGCGGCAGCGAAAAGATCCGTTCAAATTACACTGAATCCATCTAACGACCCGAACAATCCCAATCGCCTCACCGTTGCCTTTGATACGGATCTTAACGGTAGCTACGAAACTACTCTGATCGACGTTCCCAACTTGGCAATTACCAACGGAATCCCTGTACCGCCTACTTTCAAATTTGGTTTTGGCAGTTCCACAGGAAGCGCCAACAACCTTCACGAACTTCAAAACCTGGTAGTTGAAACTATCAACCCTCCCACTATCTCGGCTGACGTTGTTACGATCAAGAGCGGGCCGCAATCCGTCAAGCCTGGGGGTAGCATTACCTACACCATCACCACCACCAACAGGGGGACAGCGCCCGCCGGGCAAGTCTTGGTTCTAGACCAAATACCAGAGGAATTAATTCCGTCATCATCAACCGTTCCTACTGTCACAGCCTCGAACGGCGGCACTTACTCAAACGCGACGCGGAATGTCACCTGGCCGCTAATTCCCGTTCTCAATGTCGGTCAAACCGTCACCTATACGCTAACAGTTGGTTTGCCGCCTAATTTAGCTAGCGGCGGCACATTAACCAACGTTGCATCCAGCAGTTCTGCGACTTTCGACCCCGACCTCAGCAACAACGACGGTTCAACACCCATAAGTAGAGTTCTGACTACTGTCACCGATACAGTCGCCGACCTCGTTACTACCAAAAGCGGGCCTCTCACCAGTGCGATCGGGTCAACCGTCACCTACAGCCTGACCACGACCAACAACGGGCCAGACGCAGCCACCAACGTCACCATCACTGACAGCATCATTCCAGGGTTAACAGGAGTCAGTATATCGGACGGCGGCACTTACGACCCTGTTTCGGGGATTGTCACGTTCCCAGTACAGGCGACGCTGCAAAATGCAGGCACTCTCAGCCACACCGTCAGCTTTGTCCCGCCAGCGACGCTTAGCGTCATCAGCAACACGGCCAGGAGTAGCTCAGCGACTCCCGACCCGATCGCCACGAACAACAACGGCTCAGCAACCAACAAAGACGGCACTCCGACCGGCTCGTCTGTTAGCACCACACTCTCTCCCAGTGCCGACATCGTTACCACTAAAAGCGGGCCCACCGCTACCGAGGCCGGTGCCGCAGTCAGCTACACGATCGCCAC
>NZ_JAUBWA010000002.1:65701-85701 GCF_036702825.1 Microcoleus sp. A003_D6
CCTAATTCCACTGTCAACACTACGATCGGCACAGTCCCCAGTCTTGCTAGTGCCGACATCGTTACCACTAAAAGCGGACTCACATCGGCAGCGCCGGGGCAATCTGTCACTTATACAATTACTACGGCGAACATCGGCCCTGGCGACGCGGCCAACGTCACCATCACCGACAGCATCGTTCCAGGTTTAACAGGAGTTTTGGCTTCCAACGGGGGCACCTATGACCCAATCTCAGGGGTAGTGAATTTTCCGGCGATCGCCAGCGTGCCCGTCGGTCAAAGCGCTATCCGTACCGTTACTTTAGCAGTGCCCAACAGTGGCAGCATCACCAATATTTCCAGCAGTAAATCAACTACTCCCGACCTCAACCTCAGCAATAACGACGGCTCCTCTGCCACAGCTAGAGTCACTACCGCCGTTGCTCTCGATCCCGTCGCCAGTAGTGCAGACTTGGTGACTACCAAGACTGGTCTCACATCTACGACTGCTGGCAGTTCAGTTACTTATACTATAGCTACCACCAACAATGGACCGAATGCTGCTGAAAACGTAGTGATTACTGAAAGCCTCATTCCGGGTTTAACGGGAGTCAAGGTGTCCGATAACGGCACATACGATCCAGTTTCAGGGGTTGTCACCTTCCCAACTATTCCCAGTTTGGCTAGCGGCAGCAACACAAACCGCCAGGTAACTTTAGTTGTGCCAGCTAGCGGCATCACAAGTATATCCCAGAGCCGATCGACCACTCCCGACCCCAACCCCAACAACAACAACGGTTCCGAACCCAATGCCACTGTCATCACCACAGTCAGCGCGACTGGGGGCGCCAACCTACCCCCGGTAGCGGACAATAGCAACACGACACTACCGGCCAACAGCAGCACACCCATCAAGGGAATCAAAGGAACAGACCCAGACGGCACTATTGTTTCCTTCATCCTCAACACCCTGCCACCAACAAATCAAGGCGTCCTGTTCTTGGGCGACCCAGCTAGAGGAGGAGTGCCGGTCACGTCCGGTCAAGTCCTCACCCCAAGCCAAATCGACCAGTTATTCTTCCAAGGAAGCAGCACTTTCTCAGGAACCAGTTTCACCTACAGCGCCATAGACAGCAGTGGCGCCATCAGTCCCGCCCCTGCGACAGTCTCCCTGTTTCCGCCTACCGCTGACCAACCGCCAGTCGCCAACAACTCCAACGTTATTTTGTTGCCGGACAGCAACGCCCAAATACCCGGATTGGGAGGAACAGACCTCGACGGCACGGTTGTTTCCTTCACCATCAACACCGTGTTGCCACCCGAGGAGGGTACATTGTTCTTGGGCGACCCAACCAAGGGCGGAGTCCCGGTTACACCCGGTCAAGTTTTGACGCCGGATCAAATTACCCAGTTGTTTTTTCAGTCCAGTAGCAGTTTCACAGGGGCAAATTTCACCTACAGCGCTACGGACAACCTTGGCAATACAAGTCTGAGGGTTGCCACTGTGTCCGGTATTCTGCCAACGCCGACACCCGCGCCGACACCCGCGCCGACACCCGCGCCGACACTGACGCCGACACCCGCGCCGACACTGACGCCGACACCCGCGCCGACACCCGCGCCGACACTGACGCCGACACCCGCGCCGACACCGACGCCTATTTTCGGCAGAGTTCCCGAACCGGATACTGGCTGCGGTTGCCAACCACTGCCCTTGCAGCCCCCCATAACATTTATCCAACCCCAGCGTTCGCAAATACTTAACTTCGACTCAAACGCCGCAGAGTTGATTAACATCCAAAACACTCTCATCGGCACTCCCGGAAACGATTCCTTGACCGGAAACGACGCTAACGAAATGTTCGTTTCTTTCACCGGCGACGACACACTTTTAGGGGAAGGCGGTTCAGACATTGTGTTTGGCGACCAACAGCGAGACTTCATCGCTGCCGGTAGGGGCAACGACATCGTTTACGCCGGCAAAGAAACCGATGTGGTGTTCGGAGGGAAACAAGACGATCGCATTTTTGGCGATCGCAATTCCGACACATTGTACGGCGATCGCGGTTCCGACACGATCGTCGGCGACAACGGCAACGATATCGACTTGACTGGTAACGACGGCGACCTGATTTTCGGGGGTTCTTCAGGCGACGCCATTGCTGGCACTCAAGGCAGCGACACCGTTTACTCCGGTAAAGACCCCGACATCGCGACAGGGGGCAAAGAAGACGACTTGATTTGGGGCGACAAGGGCCCGGACACCCTCTACGGCGACAGCGGAGACGACTCTCTGTTCGGCGGCGTCCTCAACTCCCAGGACAGCGACGCCGACGGGCAAGATTTGCTGTTTGGAGGCGACGGGAACGACTTACTTAACGGCCAGGAACAAGACGACACTTTGCTGGGCGGCAACGGCCGGGATTTGGTGTTTGGAGGCAAAGGGGGCGATCGCATTTTCGGCGAAACCGACTCTGACACTCTCTACGGCGGCCGCGATTCGGACACGATACTCGGCGACTACGGCAATGCTTTCAGCAGCACAATTGCTACCGAAGAAGGCGACTTAATTTTCGGCAACGACACCGGCGACATCATCGGCGGAGGTAGCGGTAACGACAGCATTTTTGCCGGCAAAGGTAACGACTTAGCGGTAGGCGGCAAAGATAACGACATGATTTGGGGCGAACTCGGTTCCGACACAATTATCGGCGACGAGGGAGACGATTCGCTTTACGGTAGTTTGCAAAACGAGTTAGTGTCGGATGTTGACGGCCGCGACTTGCTATTTGGCGGAAATGGTAACGACTTTCTCAACGGCGGCGAGAGTTCCGACTCTCTCAGCGGTGGTTTTGGCAATGATACGGTTCGCGGTGGCAAGGATGACGATTTAGTGCGCGGAGATGCAGGCAATGACTTAGTTTACGGCGATGACGGCAGCGATATTTTGTGCGGCGATGACGGCAGCGATACGATTTTTGGCGATCGCGGGGAAAACGATCTAGGCCCCGCGGGTGCGATCGGTCAACAAGACTGCATCAACGGTGGCAGCGACGACGACCTTCTCTACGGCAATGAAGGCCAAGATACTCTCAACGGCGACGATGGTAACGACACTATTTACGGAGGGAAAGATAGCGACATTCTCAACGGGGGTGCGGGGGATGACTGGCTGTTTGGCGACGGGGGAGAAGATACTTTGATTGGAGGTATCGGGAGCGATCGTTTTGTGTTAAATAGCAACAGCGGTATCGATACTGTGCTCAATTTTGAAGTAGGAACCGACAAGTTTGCCCTCGCCGGAGGCTTGAGTTTCGACGCCTTGCAAATTAACTCGCGCGATGCGAACGGTTATGTCTTGCAAGTTGCTGCCACTGGCGAGATTTTGGCTAATGTTTTTGGGGTTAACAATGCTATTACTGCTCTGGATTTTGTGACTCTTCCTCGGTAAGACAGGACTGGGTTGAACAAACAGCGTGTAGGGCTCGACGCACACCGCACCTTACTGCTGTTTTTTCAAAAATTCTAATCCTAAAAAAATAGCTGCGATGCTTCCTGCTACGCAAATTTCTCGGTTTGCTATTTTCAACAAAACTTCGGCAATGGGGACTAAAACTACTTCAACATCTTCTGTAATATCCAATTGTATTTGGCTGGCAAGCTTGACATTTTTAGCAAAGTATAGGTAAATACAATTGGTGTCTTTTACTGGGTTGTCATATAAAGTTGCTAGTTCCCAGATTTCTTCAGCAACATATCCAGTTTCTTCGGCAAGTTCTCTGGCAGCAGCAGATTTGCCGCTTTCTTCCGCAGGATTGAAACTTCCGCCCGGCAGTTCCAGCAAAATCTCGCCTGCTCCGTGCCTGTATTGGCGCACAAATACAAGTTCTTGCTGCTTTGTCGCGGCAAATACTAGGGCGATATTGGGTCGGACGTGAACAAAAAAGTCGTCGATAATTTGTCCGTTTGGCAATTCTATTTCATCTTGTCTGACCTGACACCACTTGTTGTTAAGAACGAAGCGCGATCGCACTAATTTCCATTTAGTTAAATTTTTCATATTAATTAGGGCTTGCTGAAAAAGTGTAGGTAATGGAAAAACGAGGCTACACAGCTTGAAAAATAGTAGGTTTATTCCTAAATTTCCAAATTTAGCCAGAAATGAATAAGGAAAGTGCAAGGGTTTTGAGCCTCTATAATCCTATAACTTGCACTTGTTTGAGCGAAAAAAGCTTTAACCCCTTATTTGGCAAGCTTTCTACTTTTATTCAGCAAGCCCTAATTAATCCTTCGTAGGGTGGACACTGCGCACCTTAGCCTAATATAGCAATCCTTGCAGGAGTTGTGAAAATCGAGAGGCTCAGAGCCCCGACTTCTTTGAGAAGTCGGGGCTCTTGTTATTCACGAATGATTGAGGACTGCTATATTCGTTTGTAGGGTGCTTGTGGCGCACTTTACCCTAATTGAAGGGGAAGGAAAAGAAAAGAAGAATTAAGGCGTATCTGTTGGCATTCGGCAGAAGACAGAATGTTTTAACTTCTAATTCCCAATTCCAAATTCCCAACAATAATGCTAAACTTTCAGCGTCAAGCTACTACACCTTAACGGGAGCAATCTCGATCGATACATTTGTGGCAGATAATTATCCTCAAAGCTAGTTTAGATGAGAAATTTGACGCAAAAGCCATGCAATATAAAAAAATACCCCTAGAATTTGGCGCCGACTGGCAAAAATTGACTGTTCGATCGCTCGTAGCGGCATTGTTAGGCTGTCAGTCGATAGGTGTGAGTCTAGCAGTCGCCGCCGCAGTTGCGACAGTGCCCTGTGCACAGCAACCAGCAAATGCTTCTACACTCCCAAGTTGGCAATTCGATCCTGCCACGAATGAGCTCGTAATTAACCTCCCAGAGGGAACGACGCCCAAGTATTCTCTACTAAATCCCCGTCAAATTGCTGTGGATTTGCCCAATACGGAGATCGGAGTAGATGCAACTCAGCTTTACCCAGAAGGCATGGTGCGTTCCGTGGGAGTCATTCAAATTCAACCGGGAAGGGCGAGAATTGTGATGGAGTTGGCACCAGGGTTTGCTGTAGGGCCCGATCGAACTCTATTCAAAAAGATTGGGACAGCAAATCGCTGGGTGCTGATTCCGTCGATCGAACCGATGTCTGCCCCGGAAACCGCAGAAACCCCTGCTCGATCGGCCCCTGAAGTACCGCAGGATCGATCGGCAACAACTCACAACTCTGCCCCGAGCGCCACTCTAACTTTCGATCGCAATTCTTCCCCGCCGGCCACCCAAAACGACCAAATCCGACCGATAACAGTGCCTTTAGTCAGGGTTGCTGTTCAAGAACGGCGGGGGATACGTGTTGCTCCTGTACCGCGTCCCTCCGCATCCGAACAGCGGATAATCAACTTTGGTGAACCGCTTCCGAAATAGTAGGTTCACGTGTTTTGGACGCACGGGCGGTCATTCGATTTTAGATTTTAGATTTTAGATTTTGGATTTACCCCACGGATAAATTCGGGGGATTGAGGATTTTAGATTTTAGATTTTGGATTGATTCCACAGATAAATTACGTGGCGGGTACCATCAAGAAATTCGCTTGTCAGAAACCGGGTTTTTGCCAGAAGAAGCGTTACAGTCGGCAAAAACCGCAAAAAACCCGGTTTGTTAAGGTTTTGATGCGTCCAGGACAATCAAAATTAGAAATTTTGATTGTCTGTTGGAGCCACCGAACCGGGCTGGTTGATAAACAAATTTTTGGCGCTGTCGTTTTGATAGATACAATTGATGTCGGGTTGACTTTCCAGGGTACCGGTGAAGCCAAATGTATTCATGCGATTTTTGCAATCGCGCACTTGGTCTTGGCTGACGAGTTTTCTTTGTTCGAGAATTGCCCAGTTATTGGTTCGCAGCACGCATCCGGGGCGCATAGTCGGCTGTGAAATGTAGACATTGAAAGGGTTTAGGGTGACGTAGGCGCGCATGTCTGTCACCATCGCGCTGGCTCCAAACTGCACGCAAAGTTCGGGGTTCGGGGCGCTGCGATCGATAAATTCCCGGGATGCTACGTTCTCTGGGCTAATCGTAGCCGTGGAGCTAAAGGCAATGCCAATCCCAATTCCCAGAATAAAGACGGCTGTTAAAATCCCAAGGGTGGCGGAATTGAGGAAAGAGGGTTTGCCTGACTGAGGTTGGCGCCGCGACTGTCCGCCAAATGGGCCGGAGTCTTCATCTCGAAATTCGCCGCTGAATCTGTCGTCGTTGTAGGATTTAGGTTTGCGTTTCATATAATGTTCCGTCTGTTCTGGAGACTCAACAGGTAGTAGTTTGTTGTTTTTAACCGATCGCCTTTCTAACATTATGGCGTTAGGAAGGTGGTGGCTACACGCTGAGGACACCTCCTCTGCGTTTGGTGTTGGGTTCACAGCGGGCGATCGACCGGGGTAATGCCTTGTCTGAATTTGGAGATTTCAAATTAAAATAACTGAAAGTGAGATAGTCTTGCACAGCCCAGCAACCCGGCTCAAGATTATTGACAAATTTTAACATTTTACAAGTCAGGAGGTATAGATTAGTGTCTGTCGAAATTATTCAAAAGCCTTCCACAGTCCGCAAGCTTGCACCGCGCTACCGCGTTCTGCTGCACAATGATGATTTCAATCCTATGGAGTACGTGGTGCAGACTTTGATGGCGACGGTACCGAGTCTGACTCAGCCACAGGCTGTGAATGTGATGATGGAAGCCCACACTAACGGGATGGGACTGGTGATTGTTTGCGCCCTCGAACACGCTGAGTTTTACGCTGAAACGCTCAACAATCACGGGTTGAGCAGCAGCATCGAACCTGACGATTAGAACGTGACGGTACTGCAAAGGATTCGTCCAGCAGGTTTCTGACCCATAGCTGATAGGCTCATACCAAAAAGCCAAGGGGTAGACCCTTGGCTTTTTGGTATATTTAATGCGGTAGATCGGGAAATTTGAAGAGAATAGGTTTTTCGGAACGGCCGGAAGTGGTTCGGAGCTAGGTGAGCTCGATCGCCAATTTCAACTCTCCAATCTCAAATCTTTATCCTAGGAAATTAATAACGTCCTCCTCCGCCTCCGCCGCCGCCGCGACTAAATTTTCCTGGGCCGCCACCGCCCCGGTTGCCACCACCCCGACCTTCATCTTCGCGGGGCTTAGCTTTGTTAACTTTGAGGTCGCGACCCATCCACTCTGCTCCGTCGAGAGCAGCAATCGCTGCATCTTCTTCTGCATCTGTTGACATTTCTACAAAACCGAAGCCGCGGGGGCGACTGGTTTCTCTGTCGGTAGGTAGATGTACCCGCTTAACGGTTCCGTATTCGGCGAAGACGGTGGTGATGTCTTCTTGGGTAACTTGATAGGATAAGTTACCGACGTATATCGACATGAGGAATAACTCCAAAAATTAGACAGTGCAAAGATTTCAGTTTCGGAGAGTTCCCTGCCGATACAGAAGGGCAAGTTTTTAGACAATTCTGTAGCAATGAACAAAGCCTGCAACCGAATCTGATACAATTGGGATTTTAACACAGAATAATATCTTTTGATTAGGTTTCAGCAGTTAATTAAGTCGCTGTAATTAAACGTGAAACTTTTAGGGTATTCAGACACCTGGTTTCTGGGTGTGATGTTTTGGCAAGGTGGAACCCGAGAAAGTTGTGACGCCGACCGACTACCGCAGGAAAGATACGTCTATATTGCCAAAATTGGTACTCAAAGCTAGATGCAGGTTTTCCAGGGCTTTGACTAACCACACCACCCCTTCTCGGGTAGAAAATTCGTAGTGACCGAACAAAATTGCCAACCGCTTTTCTAGGTAGGGCTTGACTTTGCCGCAAATTAGCACGATTTTCAGCAGCAAACCTGTGGTTTGGGTCGGCCCGAGGTTGGAGATCAGGTCGATGAAAACAAAGTGGTTGGGCCGCGCAGGACTCTCTACTACTAAAAAGTTCAATAACTGGCTGCAAGTTCTGATCATTAAAAATTCGTTGAACTTCTGAGCATCGTTGTGGGGAAAGGTATTTTGTAGTTGCTTATACAATTTATCGTTAAATTGACGTTTGCCGTAGCGATCGTCGGTGACGGAAGAAATCAGGTATTCGTACAAGTCGTCTTTAAAGGAGCTGTAGGACTGAGTTGTGCAGGCGTTCGCCGTGAAGCGGCCCGCTAGCTGTCTGTAGGTATCGGCTCCTTCTACTTTTCCGACAAATTGCTTGAGGGCAAAGAACAGTTCGGGGTCGCTCAACAGTGTCGGGTTTTTTATAGGCTGTATATTCCTCACGAAGGAAAGTGAGGTTTCCCGGCGAGCTGTTTGGGCTTTTCTCACTTGGTGAGCGACGTATTGCGAGAGGTTGACTTCAAATTGCTGCTGCTTTTGAACTTGGATTTTTTTAATGATTTTCTGCTGTTCGTAGGTGCTGTCGTCGCTGAGGAGGCAGTGTTTGTAGAGGTAAGGGTAGCGAGGAATTAAGTTTCCCAGGGCTAGGGTGGCGGGGGTTTTGCTGTTGCTGCTGTCTTCATTGCTGTGAGTGATGACTTTGGCTAAGCGTTTGAGGGTGAGGTACTGTTCGCTTTCGGTAAATTGATTGACTAATTGGGGGATGGATACAGTCGATCGCGATCGACTGTATCCAAATACTATTTTGGGGGCTTCTTCAAACAGAGCGATCAATTCAGGGATGGCTGCTTGCTTGCTGGGGTATGTTTGCCAGCGGTTGATCAGGATGTGGCAGCAGCGGTTGAGGATGTACTTGAATTCTTGTGCGCCGTGTGTTGATGCTGCTATTTTTTCGAGTGCGTCGGCGACCGTGCGATCGGGATATCCGATACCGTGGACGAACAAAGTGCGAAAGCGGCTGATGAGTTCGGCCGGCTGCTCTACTTGTACCAATTCCAGCCAGTGGTTGTAAAGTAGCTGTTCTTCTTCTTGGCTTTGTCTGTTGTAGTCGTTCACTGTTGATTAACCCTCCGAGGCAAGGACAGAAGCTTTAAGCGCTATTGGCAGATATGAATTGGCAGATGAAGCGCCTGATTTGACTCAACCGAGCTTCTGACCTCCCGAGGCGCGAGGGTGGAAGCTGTCAGCACCTTAAGCCGATCGATATTGTTTGCTTAGTTAAACTATTTACAAACACCAGCATGACATGAATTGTTGCTAATTAGCAAGGCCTAAAATCACCATAGACTTTGTAAAGTATTGGTAAAGATTGTCTATGGGTACGGAAGGATTTCTTGGTTTGCTGACGATTTAGTATTAGGATTGTCAAGGTCAATCCTAGTCGGCAGCCCCCTATCAGTTAAATTTGAGGTCGCGCGAGGTAGGATTAGCTGTGAAAATAATTATTTAAATGTGAGTGCTGGTTATGGTCTGTCGCGTAAGTATCGCCCGACTTGCTGAAATTTTAACCGTAGCTTTGCCTGCTGTGTCTGAGGGCGTTTTGACAGCTTTAGGGACAGGTATTGCCACAGATACGCGCACTATTGAGGGGGGCGAAGTATTTTTGGCGCTGCGGGGAGACAATTTTGACGGACATCGATTTGTGGCAAAAGCCAGGGATTTGGGGGCGATTGCGGCGGTAGTCGATCGAGATTGGCAAGAGGAATTGCCTAATTTTCCGCTGTTGCGCGTTGACGATACTTTAAAAGCTTATCAGTCGATCGCCCGTTGGTGGCGCGACCAGTTCAGTATACCTATAGTTGCTGTTACTGGCTCTGTAGGTAAAACTACTGTTAAAGAATTAATTGCGGCGGTTTTGTCAACCCGGGGAAATGTTCTTAAAACTCAATATAACTACAACAATGAAATTGGAGTACCAAAAACTCTGTTGGAGCTTTCGCCGTCACACAATTATGCTGTAATTGAAATGGGAATGCGCGGGAGCGGTGAAATTGCGCTGCTGTCGCAAATTGCGCGTCCTACTGTGGCGGTAATTACTAATGTAGGAACGGCGCATATCGGGCGACTGGGTTCGGAAGAGGCGATCGCCCAAGCTAAGTGCGAGTTGTTAGCAGAAATGCCTGCTGAGAGCATTGCTATTCTCAATCACGATTCTGACAGATTAATCGCAACTGCGTCAAAAGTTTGGCAGGGAAAAACTTTAACTTACGGTTTAGAAAGCGGGGATTTGTGCGGGGAATTGCTGAATCCTAATACAATGTTAGTAGAAGGTGTGGAATTGCCACTGCCGCTGCCGGGACGGCACAATGCTGTAAATTATTTGGCTGCTTTGGCGGTAGGAAAAGTTTTAGGTATTGATTGGGAAGTTTTAAAGCAAGGTTTGTCTGTGCAGTTACCGGATGGACGGGCGCGCCGCTACGATTTGCCGCAGGATATTGTGATTCTAGATGAGACTTATAATGCTGGTTTGGAGTCGATGTTGGCGGGGCTGAGACTGTTAGCAGATACTCCCGGAAAGCGCCGGATTGCGGTGTTGGGAACGATGAAGGAATTGGGCGACAGGGCGATCGACTTTCACCGACAAGTAGGAAGGGCGGCGCGAGATTTGCAGCTTGACGCTTTGTTTGTTTTTGCTGATTTTGAGGAAGCAGCGGCGATGGCAGCGGGCGCGGCGGATTTGCCTTTTGTGGAGGTAGGAGATATTACAGCCAAGGATGGGCGGGAAGATTTAGCAAAGCGGTTGTTGGGATTTGTCGAAAAGGGCGATCGCATTTTATTTAAGGCCTCTCATTCGGTGGAGTTAAATCGAGTTGTGGAGAAGTTTAGGGCAGATTTTGCGGGGGAGTAATAGAAAAGAAATTTTGGGGATTTGAAATAATGCGAGCGCTTCTAGTCGATCGTCGCATCAAACTCGCGTTTCGATCGCTGATGCGTAGGGTAAGATGCCCATTTGCACCTAAGTCCCGAGGGTTCAATATTTTGATAGCCCTCTGCCCTCGATTTCGATATCGGGATCGATCTCAATTATTGAAATTTTGGCATTTTCAACTACTGTATTTCCCATCATTGTATTGTGCATTGCCTCAAACTTAGATTCATCTTTAGCAATTCGTTCGTAGTGCAAAATTACGTGATAACGCTTTTCAATCGGCTCTCCCGAATCCGAAATTTCCACCGCATCCCAATCTATATTTTGAGAGTCTTCGGCGAGCTTGCGGTAGCGAGATGCTAAATTTTCCAGGGCGATCGCGATCGCGTGTTCTTTCGTTTGTCCGTAAAAATTCATGGTATCATCAGGGCGATCGCTCAGAGATGACGAAATCTGACAAAGATACTGCCCGTTTGATTGAGCGCAAACGTCGATCGCAATTGTACCAGCAGTGCGATCGGGATTTATTTGAGTCATATCAACCTCGCTCTTTGCTAAAATTGCTAAATTGTATCAGGGTCAATATTTAATTCTCGCAGTTTTGGGGCCGGGCGATCGGTTCGTTGCATCTCTTGTTGAGCGCGTTGCATCTCTATCAAAATTGAGATGGAGGAGAACATTAGCGATCGGGTTTAAGATATGCAAGGGCTAAATTAAGGTAAATTCCAGGAGCTCGCCCGAGTCATCCATCCGCGTCAGTCAGCGTTCATCTGCGGTTGCTAAAAAGAGCGTCATTCGATTTTAGATTTTAGATTTTAGATTTTAGATTTTGGATTGACCCCACGCATAAATTCAGGGGCTTGAGGATTTTAGATTTTAGATTTTGGATTGATTCCACGGATAAATCCGGGGGCTTGTACCATCAAGAAACTCTTGGTCAAACCCAGCCATCCCCTACGGAATCGCCCTGCTTCACTCTCCTGACTGAATTTGACTCCTCACCCACTCCCGGAACAACCGAATTAAAGCATTTTCTTTTGTAGTCCTCCTCAATTCCAAAAACCGCAGCATCTCAACTTGCGACAAAAAAGGAAAAGTCGGAGAAACATCTCTTTCGGCATATTCCTGTGCTTCCAACTGATAAATTATTAAACGATTTCCGTCGTATCGCCAAACTTCCGGTACGCCTAAACTTGCATATAAAGAAAGGCGATCGATCGAACTACTCGTAACGTCAATTTCCACAACTAAATCTGGTGGCGGATCTTGATTAAGATCGATTTGTTCTTTGTCCCAAACCACATCCTCATTTTCGATATAGTAGCACTGATCCGGTTCCAGACCGCGAGCCAAATCCTGGCGCCTGCAAGTTAGAGAACCCAAACTCCGAATTTCGATGTTTAATTCTTCACTCACACTTTCCACAAAACGGCCTAAAATTTTCTTGTACTTTTCGTGGGGTGCTGATGGAGTCATAATTTCTAAATTTCCGCGATCGTAAGTCAGGCGAATTCCTCCCTGTTCCCCTAACTCATTCAGCAGGGATTCATAAGTTTTCCAGCTAATGTTTTTCAGCAGAATTCCGCTAGTTTGATTCTGGATCAGGGTGGCTGTCATGGCTACCTGCCTGGGTTGTAGATTATTGATTGTATCTTAGCAAACATTATACAGCATATTCCATGTAGATGTTGTACACACAATTTTCTAGCCCGTGTAAGGTGCATCGCCACCCGTCAATCTGTAAGTTTTATCCACCAATATTTCGCAGATCCGCACCCGGAGGATTAACACCACACAATATAGCTTTATAGTGTACTTCATGAACCTGGAAGAGGCTGTATTGAGTGACGGGCGATCGCCCTCCTTCACTCTCCTGACTGAATTTGACTCCTCACCCACTCGCGGAACAAGCGCAGCAAAGCCTTTTCTTTTGTAGTCTTTTTCAGTTCCAAAAACCTGAGCATTTCCGACTTCAACAAAAAAGGAAAGGTTGGAGAAACCTCGCACTCTGCGTATTCATTGCCTTCTAACTGATAGATGATTAAACGCTTCCCATCGTAACGCCAAACTTCAGGTACGCCCAAACTTGCGTAAAGTTCTAGACGATCGATCGAACTGCTGGTAATGTCAATTTCAATAGCTAAATCTGGTGGTGGGTCTTCATTGAGATCGATTTGTTCTTTATTCCAGACAATATCTTCATTCTGAATGTAGTAACATTTATCAGGTTCTAACCCCCGTTCCAAATCTTGCCGCTTGCAGGTTAGTGAACCCAGGCTGCAAATCTCCACATTTAATTCATCAGTTAGAACTTCAACAAAATTTCCTAAGAGTTCTCCCGACTTTTCATGGGGTGCTGATGGAGTCATAATTTCTAAATTTCCGCGATCGTAAGTCAGGCGAATTCCTCTTTGTTGGGCTAACTCATTCAGCAGGGATTCGTATGTTGTCCAGCTAATGTTGTTCAGCAGAACTCCGCTACTTTGATTCTGGATTAGGGTGGCTGTCATGGCTGCCTACCTGGGTTGTAGATTATTGATTATATCTTAGCAAATATGATATTTGACTTATTGCATAAATCTTTGAGCGATCGCGAAACCGCAAATCAACGCCGATAATTTTAACAATCGCGGATGCACCAAGATCGAAGAAACCGGGTTTTTCACCTAATCTCGTCGCTCCAGCGAAGGATCTTCGTGAAAAACCCGGTTTTTGGCAACCTTTTCATGCGGTGCGAGGTATTAACCGATGTTAAAAACTAGAAAAATCTAGTTTTTAACATTAGACCTCTTGCAAAAATAACTAGGACGGGCTCTCCGGCCCATCCCACAAAATTTTTTTTCTTGTGGAATGGGCCGGAGAGCCCGTTCCAGAATTTGATTAAAAGGATTTTTGCAAGAGGTCTAATCAAAGAAACCGGGTTGTTTCCCTAATCTCGTCGCTCCGCCGAAGATTTCGGAAAAAAACCCGGTTTCTCGCTACCTGTTCGTGGAGTGCGATCGAATCTATTCGATCGCACTCAATACACTACTTCGCGGCTTGACGCTCTTTTGCCGCCTTAATCACTTCTTCAGCGATGTTATTCGGACAAGGAGCATAGTGCGAGAAGGACATGGAAAACTGACCGCGGCCAGATGTCATAGTACGCAAGTCGCTAATGTAACCAAACATTTCGCTCAACGGCACATCTGCCTTGATCCGCGCTCCTATCTGGCTTGTCTCCTGAGATTTCATCATCCCCCGGCGACGGTTGAGGTCGCCGATCACGTCGCCCATGTAATTATCTGGAGTGAATACATCGACATTCATAATCGGTTCGAGCAACTGAGGCCCAGCTTTCGGCAAAGACTGCCGATAAGCCGCTTTGGCAGCAATTTCAAAGGCCATCGCCGACGAGTCAACTGGGTGGAAACCGCCTTCTAGAAGCGTGAATTTCAAGTCCAGGCAGGGGAATCCGGCCAAGACGCCTTTGTCGATGCAGCTTTCAAAGCCTTTTTCGACTGCCGGCCAATATTCTCTCGGTACGCTACCGCCGGTCACTTTTGACTCAAATATGAAGCCGCTTCCAACCTCACCAGGCTCGATCACATAGCCGATTTTGGCAAATTGACCGGAACCACCTGATTGCTTTTTGTGGGTGTATTCGTCTTCGAGGCGCTTGGTAATCGACTCGCGGTAGGCTACTTGGGGTTCGCCAACTTCTACTTCGATGCCGTGGGTGCGCTTGAGAATGTCTACTTTGATGTCGAGGTGCAACTCGCCCATCCCCTTGAGAATCATTTCGCCGCTTTCTTGATCCGTCACCATGTGGAAGGATGGGTCTTCTTGCACCATCTTGGTGAGGGCTGCTCCCATTTTTTCTTCGCCGCCTTTTTGTTTCGGTTTGACCGAAATCGAAATCACGGGATCGGGGAATACCATCGGCTCTAGGGTTGCGGGATTTTTGGGGTCGCAGATGGTGTGTCCGGTGCGGACGTTTTTCATGCCGACGATCGCCACAATGTCCCCGGCTTGGGCCGATTCAATTTCTTCGCGAGAGTTGGCGTGCATCTCTACCAAACGGCTGACGCGCTCGGTTTTGCCTGTGGCTGTGTTGAGTACGGTGTCGCCCTTGGACAGAGTACCCGAGTACAGGCGGGTGAAGGTTAGAGCACCGTAGCGATCGTCCATGATCTTAAACGCCAGTGCCCGCAATGGCCTGTTGGGATCGACGATCGCAAACTCGCCGGTTTCATTCCCATCGAGATCGACTTCTGGCTGCGGTGTGACTTCCATCGGGTTCGGCAGGTAGTCAACCACGGCATCGAGAACCAACTGCACGCCTTTGTTTTTAAACGATGAGCCGCAGTAGGTGGGGAAAAATGCCCGATCGCGAGTACCTTTGCGAATGCAGCGCTTGAGGTCGTCGATGCTCGGCTCGTTGCCGTCGAGATATTGTTCCATCAGAGCGTCGTCTTGCTCGACGGCCAGTTCGATCAACTTTTCGCGCCAAGTTTCGACATCATCGACCATATCGGCGGGGACATCTTTAATTTTATAGTTCATCGGATCGCCGGAGTCATCCCAGATCCAGGCTTTGCGGGTCAGCAAATCGACTACGCCACAAAACTTTTCTTCTATGCCGATCGGCAATACCATCACCATCGGTTTAGCTGCGAGGATTTTATCAACTTGCTGGACAACCCGGTAAAAATCTGCACCGGTGCGATCGAGCTTGTTGATGTAGATAACGCGAGCCACTTTGGAATCGTTAGCGTAGCGCCAGTTGGTTTCAGATTGCGGTTCAACTCCACCCGAACCGCAGAACACACCGATGCCACCATCGAGAACCTTCAAAGAACGGTAAACTTCGATCGTAAAATCGACGTGTCCCGGAGTATCGATGATGTTGAGCTGATGTTCGTTCCAGAAGCAGGTGGTAGCAGCGGATTGAATCGTAATACCGCGCTCTTGCTCCTGTTCCATGAAGTCAGTAGTCGCCGCGCCTTCGTGTACTTCACCGATTTTGTGGATTTTACCCGTCAGTTTCAGGATTCTTTCAGTTGTGGTGGTCTTGCCAGCATCTACGTGGGCGAAGATGCCGATATTTCGATAACGAGTGAGATCTTTCATAAAAAAATTCGGGAAGTGGGAAACGAGCGTGTCTTTAGACCGCTCGTGGAAAACGGCTCGGCGGTTTCAACCGCCGTGAATCTTTCCATTACACGGGGATTGCTAAATTCAGTGTACTTCTGTGATGTACTTTCGATGGGACAATTACCACCTCAAACCTCGCAACCCGCTCACGCATAATGTTTGCTCTTTTATGAGCCTCCCTTGCGGGGTAATGTTAGCTTCGACCTGGTTATCTGGGCTTGTTAGGCTTACAACACTGTTCCAGTGACTTTAGAACTGTTTAATTGAAAGCGACAGAGCGGAAAACTAGCTTCGCATTCTCCGGTGTCGTGACCCAAATAACGGCTGCTCTTTCGAGCGGTCTGGTCAGTACAGCTTGCAAAAGATTTCTCTTACAAGCTCAACAGCTTTAGTCGTGAGTTACTGACAATTAGTGTTGAGATTTAATGCGACGAACCGTCGGCGACCACCTGCAAGCGTAACCAGCGAGGAATCAATGTTGCCTTAGGCGCCAGTACAGGCTAGATTTCCTTTCCCCTGTGTTTGGCAGAACTATCTTAATTTTGACACTTCCCCGTCATTCCTGCGAAGGATTTTTGGTTTAATTCAGTACGGGAATCCTTACAATTCATAAAAATAACCCAGACAAAGCTGAAAAACCCAGTTTCTTTGATCCCAGAAGACCGGGCGGTTGAAACCGCGTCTACACAAACAAAACCCGCCTCCGCGGGTTGAAGAACGAGGGGTAAAAATGGCGTTATTTTATTCAGTCCGCGGAGGCGGACTTCGTTTTTGTAGAAGCGGTTTCAACCGCCGTCTAAGTCAAAATCGACCCGCTCATCATCCGCTGATATCTCCGCTCCAATTCATCCCGCACCACCGGCCACTGATTCAAACTTTCATCATTCTCAATTACCATTTGAGCCGCCGCCCTCGCCAACTCCAAAACCTCCTGATCCTCCACCAAACTAGCCAAAGCAAAATCCGGCAAACCCGACTGTCGAGTTCCCAAAACCTGACCCGGCCCGCGCAATCTCATGTCCATTTCCGCAATAAAAAAGCCATCTTGAGATTGTTCTAAAACCTTCATTCTCTGCATAGCTTCCGCAGTTTTGGAACCGGGCATTAACAAACAATAAGAACGGTTGCTGCCCCGACCAACTCTACCCCGCAACTGGTGCAGTTGCGACAGTCCAAAACGCTCAGAATTTTCAATCAGCATTACGGTGGCATTCGGCACATCTACTCCCACTTCAACCACAGTAGTAGATACTAAAATATCCGTTTCTTTGTCCCGAAACTTCGTAATTGCCTCATCTTTGTCAGCACTGCTCATTCTACCGTGCAGCAAACCCACCTTAAACTCAGGAAATACACTTTTTTCAAGTTTCTCTTTTTCTTCAATTGCCGATCGCACGTCCAACTTTTCCGACTCCTCCACCAGCGGCAGCACCACATAAACTTGACGCCCGCTAGCCACTTCCCGCCGAATCAAATCGTAAGCTTGGATGCGTTCTTTGGCAGACAGTACAGTGGTTTGAATCGCCTGCCTGCCGGGGGGAAGTTCATCAATTTGACTCACATCTAAATCCCCGTGCAGCGTCAGCGCCAGCGTCCGGGGAATGGGAGTTGCCGTCATCGTCAAAACGTGAGGAGCTTCGCCTTTTTGCTGCAATTTAGCGCGCTGCTGCACGCCGAATCTGTGCTGTTCGTCAATTACCGCCAAACCCAATTTATGGAAATTCACAGTATCTTGAATCAGCGCGTGAGTTCCCACTAAAACCGGCAATTCTCCGGTTTCTAACTGGCTGTGAATTTCCCGGCGCTTGGCTATTTTTGTCGAACCCGTTAACAGTTCGACAGACAAGTGCATCAAATTAAACCAACCTACCAATTTGCGGTAGTGCTGTTCTGCTAAAACTTCTGTCGGTGCCATTAAAGCCGCTTGATAGCCGGATTGAATTGCTGCTAGCATTGCGACGACGGCTACTACGGTTTTGCCCGCACCGACATCGCCTTGCACCAATCTGTTCATCGGTTGCGGCGAAGCTAAATCGTTGAGGATGTCGTTAATTACTCTTTCCTGAGCATTCGTCAAGGCAAAAGGCAAGATTTCATAAAAATGTTCGATCAATTTGCCGCTAGGAAGGATGACTGCACTAGCTTGAGCTTTCCTTTGGGTTTGGCGGCGCTTTAAAAGTCCTAATTGCAGGTAGAAAAATTCGTCAAAAACTAAGCGGCGGCGGGCGGCGGCCAAACAATCTCGATCGAGCGGAAAGTGAATATTAGTCACGGCATCGGCTAAACCCATTAAACCGTAACGATCGCGCAAATCCTCGGGTAGCGATTCCGGCAACATTTTTGCCGCCGGCATTGCAGCCAAGATCGATCGCCTCACCGAACCCGCATCCACCCCTTCCGTCAGCGGATAAACCGGTATCAGGCGGCCGACTTTCATGGATTCGATCGCACCGCCGGAGTCGTCTAATACTTCTAACTCAGGATTTTCTAAAGTAATGCCATATTTACCTTGCTTCACCAACCCCGAAGCTGCCAGCACCGCACCAGTACAATACTCGCGCTTTTTGAATTCTTGCCAGCCGCGATTGCTGTAGCGAGGGCCTGCAAAAAAACGACTGATTTTTATTTCTCCGGTGCGGTCTTTTAAAATTACTTCTAATATGGTTAACTTCTTATTTTTCGGGCTAGAAAAGCAATTGCAGCGCTTTACTTCTGCGATCAAAGTGACAGTTTCCCCAGCTACCAGCTCGCGAATTTGTACTTGCTTTGCATAGTCGATGTGGTTGCGCGGATAGTAGTAAAGCAAGTCGTATACAGTGTATAAACCCAGTTTTACCAGGCGGTTGCCGTTGGCAGGGCCGATGCCGGTGACGCGGGTTAACTGTTGGTCGAGAGTCAGGCTTGGTGGTGCGGGTGCTGTACTCAGGGGTGCAGTTCGGGGAACGGCAACTGCTGGGGCGGTTGGTACGTCCGGGTTTGCGGGTCTGACTTGTCCTGCTTGTTCTTCGTGGTGGCGAGTTTCTTGTTCCCAAACTTGCTCCAATTGCCTCAGAAAACTGACCGTAATGGCGATCGAATGCTGGCGCTGTTCGAGATCCTTCTGAGGATAGATGTCAAATTCGGCGGCTAGTTGTCTGGCTCGATCGCGCGAAGGAGCGGCGACAGCACCTGCCAACTGTCTCAAACTGAGGCCCAGAAACTCGCTGAAGCGGTATTGACTGCCTTGGAGGTCGTTAAATCCGCGATCGGCTTCTACTGAAAGAGCTTTTTGCAATCGCTGCCATTCTGGTTGGTTATTAGTCATCAGTCATTAGTCATTAGTCATTAGTCATCAGTCATTAGTCATTAGTTATTAATCATAGCTCAAGAATTCCAGACAACTGCCAACTGCCAACTGCCAACTGACAACTGACAACTGCCAACTGACAACTGCCAACTGCCAACTGCCAACTGTCAACTGACAACTGTCAACTGACAACTGACTAATCTTCAAACCAACTCGATCGCCAAGCCGATTCAGCCTCCACCACAGCTAGTTCCCGCTGCTTTTTCTGGTAATCGCGGCCGAGCGAGTTCAACTTTACAGATAGGTTGCGAATTTGCTGGCGCCAAGCCGAGGTTCCCGCATCGGCAAACTCTATTTCCGACAAGCGCAGTTTAATTGCTGTAATGTGCAAAGCTTTAGCACGCGATGTTTCTGCCACATTTCGCGGTGCAGAGGAGTTATCGGTTTCAATGACTATGTTTAATAAATTAGGTGGGCCCGCCACGCTGTCGCCGGACAATTCAGCAACAGAAGCAGCTTCTAGAACTGGTTCTGGCAATTGACTGGGCAAGATTCCCGACTGTTGCAGCAAGCGGTTGGTGTCGCGAGAAAGCAGCTTGATGTTATGGGCGATCGACTTTTCAATACTATTTTGCCAGCGCGCCAAACTTTCGGGGGAATTGGCACTTGGTAATTGGTAATTTGCCAATGAAAATAGATATTCAATGGCGGAAACTTCGTTTTTTTCCTCTTTTTTTTTCTTTATTTCTTCTTCCTCTTCTTCTTGTTCTTCTTGTTCTTCTTGTTCTTCTT